>JAPFDH010000107.1 GCA_026169045.1 Lachnospiraceae bacterium
AGCTGTATAATCTTATCAGACATGGTTCTATAGCCTCCTTTGATGGGTTTTGTTGTGGTGACTTAATTCTACCAAACGGCTATAGTCCATGTCTTTATTATTATGAAATTTTATTTTTGCGAAATTTATTATACGTCATCCTGATTTTTCGTGTGAAAAGGTTGTTCCATTTTCAGAAAAGGTTGACATTGTTTTATTCTCATGTCATAATGGTGTATATTACTGAAATATTACATATTTGTTACGTCTCATCATAAGAGTGGTACTGTTATGGATGAGATAACCATTAAAATAATAAAATAAGGAGTTGTAAACATGAAATTGAAAAGGTCAGGCAAAAAAAAGGCTATGGCTATTCTTTCCGCTGTGTCGATAGGGGCAGCAACGGTTCTGGGATCCAATGTTATTTCTCTTGATCTGGATGTCCAGGCAGCAAGCAGTCGCAGCGAAGGAGAGATACATGATATTTTTCCGGAAAGTTATTGGGCAGGTTTGGACGCTCTTCAGGCAAAACATCCCAATTGGAAGTTTGTAGCTTTTAATACCGGCTTATCCTGGAGTGATTGTTTTGCACCGTCTGATAAAGCACAGGAACATGAAATGGAACTTGCCAGAAATTTGATTCCCAATTCCGGATATCCGACATCTTGGTACTCTACGGAAATAGAAGGTGCTTTTTCATGGACAAAAAATTCCTGGGAAATTCTGAGTGCACCTTATTGGATACAGGCTTCACAAGAAGCAGTCGCATATTGTATGGATCCAAGAAACTTTTTTAATGAAGAGCAGATCTTCCAATTTGAACAGCAGACATATAATGAATATCAGACAACAAGTGGTGTACAGGCTATTTTAAGTAGTGGTGGTTCTTATTGGACGAGAAGCGGTGAAGCATCCGATCTTTATTATGAAAACGGATCCGGTCGTGTTTATTTGACGTACGCAGAAGCTTTTGTAAAAATAGGAAAAGAATTGGGAATTAGTCCTTATATTTTGGCTTCCCGTGTAATTCAGGAACAGGGGGCCGGTACATCGCCTTTAATTTCCGGTACAAAAGCATTTACCCTTCCGGATGGTACTACAATTAATGGGGGATATTATAATTATTTCAATATGGATGCCACAGATGGCGGAGATGTTGGCTACGATCAAATATATCAAAACGGTTTGAGAGAAGCATATAATAATGGATGGAATACCCGTTATAAAGCATTGTATGGCGGTGCTAAGAAGTTAGCCGATAAATTTTTAAAACGAGGACAGGATACTTTTTATTTCCAGAAGTTTAATGTGGATAGCAGCAGTAATCGATTATTCTGGGGACAGTATATGCAAAATATTTTGGCACCTCAGTCAGAAGCCAGAAATACGGTGAAGGCATATAAAAATGCAGGTGGTTTAGATAATGAATTTGTTTTTGTTATACCTGTATTTTCCGATATGCCTGCGAGCAATCCATATCCTACAAAAGATGGAAATCCGAATTATAAACTCAGTTCTATTATTGTAGGCGGACAGGCAGCTCCCGGATTCAATATGGATACAACGGAGTATAGTATGACCGCATCCGGAAAAGGTTCCGTCAATGTATATGTTACAGCATATGCAGATACTACCACAATCGATGTCAATGGCAGAAGTATGAAAGGAAAATTCAGCGGCTCTATTCCGGTGACGGATGGATCCAATACATTGACGATCACAGCAACGGCTGAAAATGGAGATAGCCGTGTGTATCGTGTTAATCTCACCTGGCATGAAGAATCTTCCGGAGGCGGAGGCAATTCTGGCAGTTATGAGATAAACGGTTACAGAACAAATGGAAGTTATATTTCTATGGTAGATCCGGGAACAACGGCTTCTGCATTTAAGAGCCATTTCATTTTAAATGGCAATGCAAGTGTGGTTCTTTCCGATGACAGCGGTACTCCTTATGGGGAAAATGATTTGATCCGTACTGGAACCAATGTAACGATATTCTCAGGTCAGAATGTACTGGCGCAGTATCGTGTTGTGATATATGGGGATATCAGCGGAGATGGAAGAATAGATATCGTGGATTTTGCTTATATGGAGTCACAAATGTTACAGCATTTAGAGCTTTCCGGTCTTCGTGCGGAGGCAGCAGACATTAATGGAAGCGGTACGGTAGATATCGTAGATTTCGCTTACATGAAGAGTAAAATGCTTGGAATGTTGGAAATTTCTCAGCATTAAAATTGATAAATGCACAAACTCCCAGCCATAAGTGTATTATGGCTGGGAGATTGAATGATTAGACTCAGGAGGGAATTATGAAGAAAATAACTGCATTTCTGCTGGCAGTACTCCTTATTGTTACTGGTATGTTTGGATTTTCAACATCCACTGCAAAAGCTGCCAGTGCATCTTTTTCTGTCAGCGTAGACCGTTCCTCTGCGCAAGTGGGAGAAACGATCACAGTAACTGTTACATTTCATACAGATGTTCAGGCAGCAGCAAATTTTTCATTGGGATATGATGCTGCTGTGTTATCTCCTAATGGTTCGACTGCCGGTTTGTTTGAAAACAGTGCGGAAAGTACATCCCAGTCGTTTAGCTTTACTGTAGTTGGTGCCGGTAGCACTGCTATTACTGCCAGCGGAAGCGGAGCAACGCTGGGAGGTAGTCCGGAGCCTCTTTCTGTAGCCAGCGGTTCAGCTTCATTCAGCAGTTCGGCGGCACCACAGCCAACGGATCCGGTTCCTACCGATCCGCCTACAACCGCACCGCCTACGACTGCACCACCTACTCCGGAAACCGAACCACCGACACCGGCTCCCACTGTTCCTACAGCTCCAGAGCCAACCCCTTCTGATTCCAATGACGATGCAATTGCCGAGTCCATCGCGGAATCTATCCGTGCATCAGAAGCAGAAGCCGAATCCATTCGAAATTCCATTGCAGCATCAGAGGCAGCTTCCAGGGAAGAATCCATAAAGGCAGAATTGGAAGGAGAAGATACCACTGCGGAAGGTGAAAGCACAGAAGAAGATACCTCGGGAGAGACAACAGAAGAAGAGGTAAATGTATTGGAAACGGAGCAGGAATCCATTGCTGTGGTTGCATTATCTTCTATGCTGGTGGATGGTAAGGCGACGACAATTGATGGAAAATCTCTGGAAATGGCAGAAAGTCTTGATGGTGTAACATTACCGGAGGGATATAGTTTAAGCAACATTACTCTTGGAGATCGTGTTTTTGAAGTTGCGAAAGGAAAGAACGGACTTATTCTTTATTATTTGAAGGATGGAGATAGCGGAGATTTTTATTTATATGATGATGATGAAAATGTATTTTATCCGTATGTCAGCATTCAATCCGGTTCTGAAGTATATGTTATTTTGAAGCCTGGGAAAAATATTAAAATTCCGGGTAATTTGAAAAGTGTTGATCTTACCATAGACGGTAAGCCGGTTAGTGCATGGCAGGCAGAAGATGAATCTGACCCGTCTATCTATATTGTGTTTGCTGCCGATTCCAAGGGACAGAGAGGTTTTTATCGCTATAATGAAAAAGATAATTCGTTAACAGCATATTCAGCAGCAAATTCCGATGATAATTCTTTGGCTTCTACAACTGCCCCTCTTTCTAAGAATTCTTCTTCCGGGAATGATTCTCTTTTCACGATTTTAAAAGTATTGGCTTGTGTTATAGGAATTTTACTTATCGCGCTAATCGTTGTGATCGTTTTGAGAATCCGTTCCAAACATTCCGATAGTGAAGAAAATGATTCAGATGATGATTACGATGATTATGATGATTACGAAGATGATGGCTTAGTGGATTTTGATAATCCGATGTTTTCTGATCAGGTACAGGAGCCCACAAATAATCAGAAACCTTCTACAAAAATAAGTTCGGATACTATGGATTTATTTGATGTACAAGATATTGATCTGAATTCTTCTCCGGAAGTAAAAGTAAGTCCTCGTCAAAAAGAAGATAATGTTTCTAAGAATAAGGTTACAGACCCTATTTTAACAGATAGTATGATTGATATGGAGGCTCTTTCAAAAGCGCTTTCTGATGTAAAACTGGATGATTTTACTTCCTCTGAAAAAAATATCGGTAATACACAAAAGTTAGAAGCGATTAATCGTGAATTGGGTGAGGAATTGGAACATTCCAAAGAATATCCGTCAGCGGATGAAGATGATTTTGATATTACAAAATTTGATGATTGACGGAATATAATGAAAAGGGGGCGTTGCAAAATAGATGAGTAATCATCTATGGAGCAGCGGCTCCGTTTTTATGTTCTAAAAACAGAAAACGGACCACAAAGGGTCCGTAATCCATGGTATAATTAGATATGCCCAATAACCAAATATACCAT
>JAPFDH010000069.1 GCA_026169045.1 Lachnospiraceae bacterium
AGACCTCTCTATGAGAGAAGTATACGGACTGGATCCAGCAATGGCAAAGTAACTTAATAAACAAAATGGGGTGGCTCCGTTAGTCCGGACAGGTGGCTCTCGCCACACCGGACTAGCGGCTCTGCCGTACCGTAATATTCAATCCATAATGGAAACTGGTGTAATATTTCCTGTTTCAAAAATCGGCTCCCCTTTGCTGTTAATAACGGCATCGTAGGAACAGATTTCTCCCTCAACAAATTGTTCCAGCACAAATTTCTGTCCATGTGCCTGCTCAAAAAATTCCTCTAAATCCTCTTTTCTTCCAATGGTATACGTACTCTGCGCACCGACTCCGCTATCCGGTTTTAAGATCAGAGGCAGACCATACTCATTCATAAAAAGCTGCGCCTGCTCCCAATCGTCAGCTAAAATACAAGCCGGTGCCGGAATACCCATGTTCCGATATTTTTCTTTCATTTTATATTTACTTTTGATTTGTGCAATATCGCAGGGACGAAATCCATTTCCGATATTGAAGTCTTCCCGCAGTCGGGCATCCTGTTCCAGCCAGTATTCATTGTTGCTCTCCAACCAGTCAATTTTTCCATACTTAAATGTAAAATATGCCACTGCCCGCAACATCTGATCATAATCTTCCATATTATCAACCCGATAATATTCCGTCAGCGCATTCCGCAAATCCAATACCAAACTATCATACTCCGCATCACCAATTCCCAACACATTGATGCCATTGGCTTTCAATTGGACGCAAAAGTTACTATTGTTTACCGGAAAATGGGGCGAAATAAAGATAAAATTCATCTTTCCCAACTCCTTTCGTCTCACATTCATGATCCAAAACAACCCCTGAAATGCTATTAGCACCGTCTATGTGGATGACGTATAATAAATTTCGCAAAAATAAAATTTCATAATAATAAAGACATGGACTATAGCCGTTTGGTAGAATTAAGTCACCACAACAAAACCCATCAAAGGAGGCTATAGAACCATGTCTGATAAGATTATACAGCT
>JAPFDH010000109.1 GCA_026169045.1 Lachnospiraceae bacterium
AACATAGAACAGAGAGGAAGATGGTTGTCGTTAGCCATCTTTTTCTCTTTTATATAAGAAAAAAGTTTCAGGGGGCATTGTGACCGATCCAGTCACAATGCCCCCTGTTTGAGGTTATCTATTTTCCGACAACCCCTTTCTTTCACTTAAAACAGCATAATAATCGTCCCAATCGTCATAAGTATCAACCCCAAAAAGGCTTTTTTTGACAGCTTCTCATGAAAAACGATATAAGAAAATAACACTGTAACCAATATACTCATTTTATCAATTGGAACTACTACACTGGCAGGTCCCTCTTGCAGCGCTTTATAATAGCAAAGCCAGGAAGCCCCTGTAGCAATACCGGATAAACCAATAAATGCCAATTCCCTTCGGGGGACCTTTTTTACCTCCCCGCTTTTTCCTGTAACGAAAACTACCAACCATGCCATGATAAGAACCACAAAAGTACGGATCGCACTTCCAAGATTGGATTCTAAATTTTCAATTCCAATCTTTCCCAAAATTGTTGTCAAACTGGCAAACAAAGCAGAAAGTCCGGCATAAATCAACCATGTTTTTTTTGTTTTTTTGGCTTTCTCTTCCTTTTTTTGTATCATAAGCCATGTTCCGATTCCGATTGCCGTAATCCCTATTGCCTTTTGTACCGTTACGTTTTCCTGCAGTATCAAAAAAGCAAAAAGCACAGTAAGTATAATGCTGGATTTATCGACGGCCACCACTTTATTAATATCTCCCACCTGCAATGCCTTAAAATAACAGAGCCAGGAAGCCCCTGTAGCGACACCGGATAACACCAAAAACCAAAACGTCTTTCCATCAATGGCATAAATTTGTTTTTGTGATCCCACTACCATTACCATGATCCAGGAAAAAACCAATACCACCCCGGTACGAATTGCAGTAGCAATGGAAGAATCGGTTTTTTTGATCCCACACTTTGCCAGAATCGCTGTCACCCCGGCAAAAAAAGCAGAACCTATCGCATAGAACAGCCACATGCTCAATAAAACTCTTTAATCCGGTGGAACCAGACTCCTGCCGGATCTTCAGTCTCCTTCATATAATCAGACATAATATCCATATATTTTTTCTTGATATCTTTATATGCCGGATCATAGCATACATTGTGCAGCTGATAGGGATCTTTCTTCAAATCGTATAATTCTCCGCGTTCACTTTCATTGAATGTAAACTGGTAATCCAAATCTCTTACCATTCTCTGCCTTGCCACATAAAAATGATTGTGATACTCGCAAAAGATATGTTCTCGTCCATTGCTTTTCTTTTCTCCATTCATCAATGGCAGAAGACTCTCACCATCCACTGGTTTTTTCGGTTTTGCCCCTGCTATATCCAGTATAGTGGGCATCAGTTCCTGTAATGTTACCAAGCTGTCATTATCTTGTGTTCCTGCCCCTTTTACTACCAAAGGAACCCGATAAATCTCATCAAATGTAAACGCACCCTTTTCAATCAGCTTGTGCGCACCAAGACAGTCTCCGTGATCCGCTCCGTAAATGATAATGGTATCTTCATAGAGACCTGCTTCTTTTAACTTATCAACGATCATTCCCACCAGATCATCAATCATCGTACAGTGTCCATAATAGCGGGCAATAATTTCCTGGAATCCGGCCCATCCGTAATTTCCAAGTCCCCACATTTTTTCTGATAAATAGTAACCATATGGCTTATCCTCAAAAGTTTCACAGTAACTGGGGTGCTCCGGTATGGATTTTGGATCATACATGGAATAATAAGGTTCCGGTACGATGCTCGGACTGTGTGGTCCCCAGAAATTCGACCAGATAAAAAACGGTTTATCCTGATTTTTTGCCTCATCAATCAGACGATTGGTCTCCTGCGCAACAAAATATTCGATGGTACTCTCCAAAGGTCCTTCATGTTTACAAAACATTTCCTGAATCTGCAAAGCAGGATTATCTCCCAGAAATCCATGGGAAACATCCACATTTGAAAAACCCTTTTCTTTTAAATATTCCTCATAATAGTTTGGCGTATTATCCGGTGGCTGATCAAAACGCAAATGCGGAAATACACGGCTTCCAGGAAAACCATATCCCATAAATGCCTTACTGTCTTCACAGAATCCGCATTCCTTCGGTTCTTTTGACGGTGATACATGCCACTTTCCTGCGTATCCGCAGTAATATCCTGCATCCCGCATACAATCTCCCAGCAAAGGAGTCCCTTCTTTGATATCAGTGAAATTATCAATGACACCATGACGGTGGGCATAAAGTCCGGTCATAATACTGGCTCTGGACGGCGCACAAATAGCAGAAGTAGTGAATGCATTCCGAAATTTCATTCCCTCCTCTGCCAGCGCATCAATATGCGGCGTTTTACAGATGTCATTGCATCCATACGCACTGATCGTATCCCAGCGTTGCTGGTCAGACAGGATCAGTAATACATTTTTTCTTTTCCCCATAATTCACCTCATTCCTGTACACATCCTGTGCACATCAGATGTTTTTCGTGTTCCATAACCTTCTCCTGAATTCCTTTTCTATGTACAAAATCCAGTTTCTTATAGCGTAACACATCCAAGACGTTTTCTCAAGATATGCATCCGTTTTTCCCTCTCAGATACTTTCGAAGTGTCATAATAAAACAAACCGGCACAACCACTCCCTTGGCAATACTGGATATACTGATACTCCACCAGATACCGTTTAATCCCAAAGCCGTCGCCGATAATGCGATAGCCATAGGGATACGTGCCGCATTTCCGATTACGCCTGCAAAAGTTGGCAGCATCGGTTTTCCCAGTCCCTGAAAAGCTCCTGCTGAAGTAATCTCCAAACACATAAACAGCTGGGAAACCCCTAAGATCCGAAGATAATCCACGCCCATGGGCAGTACTTCCTTTTCGGCAATAAATACCTGAAAAATGATTTCCGGACAGAAAATAAGAATGATACTGGTAAATGTTCCCCAACATGCCATCAAAATCGCAGCAGTCTGATATCCCTTTTTGATTCTCTCTTTTTTTCCTGCACCATGATTCTGTGCCACAAATGCATTGACCGCTGTGGCAAATCCATCTGCCATCATCCAGGATATGGATTCAATTTGACTTCCGACCTTTTGTACCGCCACGGCAGTATCTCCCCATCCTGCAATTAATCGGGCAATAATCATGGATAAGCTGGAAAAAATAATATTCTGCACAGCTACCGGACAGCCAATCTGACCAATTTCCTTCCAGACAGAAAACCGGCTCTTTGAAAACAAATGTATTTGATGAAATAAAATGCCGTCTTTTCTCACTGCCAATAAAAACATCCCAAACACAATTGCCTGTGCCAGTACAGTAGCAATGGCAGCACCGGCTACACCCATGGCAGGAAATGGTCCTATTCCAAAAATCAATACAGGATCTAAAATAATATTGGCTGCCAGACCAACCGTCGTGGAACGAAATGTCGTAATACTATTTCCCATAGCCGTAAACATTCCGGTTAAAATCTGGTTCATGAATGAAAAAAACATTCCTATTCCCACAATAATCAGATAAATTCTGGCATCCTGAACCACACTTTCCTGATTTAAACGGAAAAAGTCAATCAAGGGACGATTACATAGCGTATAGACGATCGTACAAAGTACTATCATGATCAACCCGATGTGAATAGACGCTTTTGCATATTCTGCTGCCCGTTCTTTCTCTCCGGCCCCAAGCGCATGCGCTACCTTTACCTGACCGCCCATACGCGGTACTGTGGCAATCCCGTTTGCCAGCCACAAATACATTCCGGCTGCTCCTACTGCCGCCACCGCATTACTACTTTCTCTTCCCAGCCAAATCATGTCGGTCATATTATACGCCATCTGAATCAATGACGTTCCCATAATGGGAAATGCCAACTTGGCCAAAACTTTAGGGATAGAACCTTCCAGCAGATTTATTTTTTGTTTCATTGTTCTTCTCTTTCCCCTTTCTCTGTCTGATATGCTATGCGTGCGGTTCCATCCTCCACATGAATGATTCCACAGCGGATCAATCCGTTCTTTTCCAACACATGCTGCATTACATGATTTTTCTCATGCGTATCTCCCCTCATATTGGGACTTTTTTCCAGACACCATTGAATACAAAAAGAAGCCACCCCTTTTTTTCTTCCCGCCGATGCAATTCGATGCAGCACACCATATGGACGGTCTTTTCTGATCCAATCCCCCTGTTCAATGATTTCATAATTCGGTTCTGTTCCAATAAAAAAGACAAAAACACCTTGTATGCCATCTTCGTCTTCAGCTACATAACATTGGCCCTTTTCTATATCAGTCTGAATACGTTCTCTGGACGGATAGTTTGTTCCCCACTGACCCGGATTTCCGTTTTCCGCCATAAATTTCTGTGCTATCCCATAAATTCCCATAATTTCATCCAACTGTTCCATTCCTGCCTGTCTGATTTTCATCTTTGTTTCTCCCTCTCTCCAGCATGATATCAACCATTTTTTCCATATTATAACAAAAAGCTGACGCCCAAAGCCATATCTCTGCTTTCACGTCAGCTTTCATCTTCATATTCTCTGCCTAACCGTCAAACCTACGTTTTTCTGTCTTTTTTACAGAGCATACACCTTCAGATCCGCATACTCTCCAATCATAGGAGCTAATTGACGGAATCCGATTTTTCCATCGTTTAATAATGGTCCGTATGTCTCCCCATCATCCACGAAACAGAATGTTTCCAGATCATTGACAAAGAAGCGAACGGTATTCTTATACTTTAAAACAGCTGCTTTATAAGGTCCCTTTGCGTCTGCCACATCAGGAATCGGATCTCCTCCCTGCGCAACCAAATGAAAGCCGTAACTTTTTCTCAGATTACATGTATGGAATGCTCTTTCATCCTCTTCCTTTCTTCTGAAGTAAGATACATGAAATGCATTGATATCTCCATGGTGATATAACGGATACTCCCCGGTACGAGGTGCCAAAGACGAATCAAACAAATCCTCTCCGTTCTTTCCCTTTGCGGCAAAGAATAGGATGGCAAGACCTGGTTCCTTTACCGGCCAGAAATTCCATTCAATATAAACGTCTGACGGAAAATCCTTCGGACACCATAAAACATAGTTTGCCTTCTGTCCCTGCGCTGCACTCAAAGCATTTTCCAGGCGAAGACGTCCCTGAGGAAATGATGTCACAGCACTTCCTTCCAACACAAAATCCTGAATATCCTTTTCTGATGCCAGTGGATTTTCATAAATCAATTCACTTTTTTCAATTCCAAATCTCTTTAAATCCATTTTTGTACCTCACATTATTCTATTTTCATCAAGACTTTCTTTCACTGTCCAAATTTTTGGAGATCGTCCAAACATTGCCTTTCCAGTCAAAGATCATTCTTCTCAGGAGATAGTATATCACACTTTTTTTTATTTGGCGACCTCAACCCTCTTCCATTTCCCTTAAAACCTTCCACATCTCATCGGGATCTAAAATACGCAGCCTGCGATAATGATATCCTTCTACTCTGGAATCAAATCCACATACAGAATGAAACTCGCAATAGTCACAGGGAGTTCTCTGTTTATACAAATATGGATTAACGGGTATCTGTCCCTTCATCATCTCTTTCCCCAATGTCTGCGCTTTTTGGGATCCAAAACAGCACAAATCTTCAAATTGTTTGTTGTCAGCGATTTGGGATCTTCCGGATAAACTTCCGTCATTTTTTATCTCTAAGTTTTTGATAACTTCTGACCGTTTCTGGCCCGTATGATCCAAAAGAATCAATGCCTGAGGATCATTATTGGAAAGTCCATTCATACGTAATTCTTTTAAAATAGCTTTTCCGGCTTCTTCTTCCTCTTCCTTTTCCGCTTCCACAATGGGATCTTTAATATTGTAATAATAGATTCCCGCAGGTATAATATTTTTCTCCGGATGTCTGCGGCGGCTCAATTCTAACGCCGCTTCCAGATAAATAATAAGCTGTAACTGCAATCCATGATAAATTTTCGTCAGATCAAACTCTGTACTTCCCGATTTATAATCAATCACCTTTACATATACGTTATTTTCTTTTTCTGCCACATCAATGCGGTCAATTCTGCCCTGAAGAGCCATGGTAAGCCCCTCTGCCAAGGTCATCTCCATGGAATTTAAATGATCATTGGGCGTAAACTCCACTTCACTATAGGAGTTTGTAAATCCTCCCATTTCCCACTGCTTTGATAAAGCCCATATAGTCCGATCGGTCATCTTCTGAAGCCTTGTCACCAAATATTGATTACGGGCAGTGCTTTCAAAAATGGTATTTCCATAATCCTCGGTCACTTTCCGCACACTTCGCTCCACATATTTTACCCGTTCTTCCACGGAAAGATCGGTCCATATCTTCCCCTCCTCTTCCATGGTACGAAAAAATATTTCAATGGATCGGTGAAAAATATTTCCATAATCCACTGCTTCCAGGTGATATTGAACCCGTGGCACAAGACATAAACCATATGTTAAAAAATGTGCATATGCACAGGATGCAAACCGCTCCAACCGTGTGACACTGTTTAATGGGGTCTCACCAAATAGCTTACGTGCTGCCGCCTGTGTCAATTCTTCCTGATGGTATCCGTAAAAAAGCCCATTGCGAATCCCCCGAATACGGTCTGCATATTCAGGATGACGACCATACCATCGATACAATTCTTTCCACCACTGATTTTTTTCTCCATCCCGCACCAGACTGATCGCATGTACCAAAAGATCCATACTGTTTTCCGGCTTCATAATACCACGCAGCCCCAGAGAAAATCGGTCGTATACGTGAACCGGAAGATTCGGATACAAACGACGCATAAATGCAATAAGATAAGAAGGACGGATGGCTTTTCCCTGATTATCGGTGGAACTATAGGTCAAATACAGTTTTTGCGTGGGCTTTGTAACCATTCGATAAATATAATACTTTTGCGTAAAACTCTCTTCTCTGGACGTGGGTGCCAAATCAAAAGAAAGCGATTTCAAAACTTCCCTTTCCTGATCGGTCAAAAGCCCTCCTTCCGCTGCTTTTTGAGGAAGTACACCATCATTTACGCCCAAGAGAAATAATGCCTTCACATTTCCCAGACGGCTTCGCATCAAATCCCCGATCATTAGCTGATCCAAAGCAGGCGGAATCAGACCAACCTGAATATCAGAAAATCCTGCCTCCAGAATCTGTATATACTCCTGAAGATTCAATGTTTCTTCTCCCATAAGGCTGACAAACTGATCCAATAACTCTATCACTTTTTTATATGCCTGTTCATATTCTTTTTGAAGATGAAACAATTGTTTTTCTTCAAATTCCGATGCCATCCTTAAAAGACTTTCTTCCGCATGAATATTGTCCAGAAAACGCCATAACGCCTCTGTCCACTGTCTGACGGTACATCTGGATGGTCTTCTTTCCTCTTCCTTTCCGCTTAAAACATGATAAAAATATTGAAACGGTTCCATAACACTTTCCCGAATTTTATTGATCTTCTCCAGGTGCCCTTTTACGAATCCGGGATAAACTCTGCTCCACTCCGACTGCCATCTTTTTTTCCCGCGGATTCCCAGAGCGATCACATAATTTTCCAGAATATCCACATCCTCTCTCTTTATTCCGGAAAGAGGATTCTTTAGCCATGCAAACATGGATTCATAAGAGAATCCCTGAGCGATTACATCCAATAAACTCCGAATCAGCTCCACCAAAGGGTTTCCTATTAAATTCTTCTTTTGATCAATAAAATACGGAATTTGTGCTTTTCCCATCTGATTAGTCATCGCCGGTTCATAAAGTGATGTACCCCCCACAATCACTCCGATGTCCCGATATTCATATCCTTCCTCACGTACCAACCGCAAAACCTCTCCAATTAAAAAGGTTACTTCTTCAGAAGGATTTTTCGCCTGATATATGGAAATTTCGTTGGAATCCGGTTCCTTATATACTTTCATAGGATAGCGAAACAAAGACTTCTCCAGAAACTGTAACATTTTTGGACGTTTTTCTTCCTCCCGAACGAAAATATGATACGAATCGTTACACGGACAGGAAATTTGCTTTGCCAATTCTTTCAGTTTCTCCGTCATTTGATAACTCATATGAAATAACCCGCATTCTTCTTTGGAAATTCCCCATTGAGGAATTCCTTTTTTTCCGTCTCCGGGCGGATAAATTTCTTCTCCCACCGTTACCACACAGGCAATATGACGGGCATGAGCCATTAACACTTGTAACAGCTGATATTGAACCGGTGTAAAACCCGTAAATCCATCCAGCACAATCGTGCTTTTATGAATATAATCGGATTGATCTGCCACACGACAAAGAACACTGAGTAATTCTTCTGCCGTAATATAATCACTGGCCAAACTCTCTTTAAATGCCTGATATATCGTATGGATGTTCTGCATCTTCATTTTTAAAAGTGGTGCGCGATCCAGCTTATTTAATACCTGATTTAATTTTTCTTCATCAATCCGATATTGGTAAAATTCAGATACCATCGATTTTAACTGCTCAATAAATCCTATCTTAGAAAGATTTCCGGAAAAAACAGAAAGATCTCCTTTTTTTTGTCCTGCTACCTTTCTTAAAATCATTGTTTTTCCCGTATCATCCAAAATGTTCAATTCTTTTTGATGAAGCTCATCAAACACACGATATGCCAATCTTCTAAAACTTAAAATATCCACATTCGTCAAAGCATGCGCTGGATGAAGCTTCAGCAATTCCTTCTGTATCTGTAATGTTGCCTGCTCCGGCACTAAAACGAGAAAATTCTCATCTGGATGTTCCATGGAAAGGGTAATCATCTGCCGATATATGTATTCTGATTTTTTTGAAACGGAAGTCCCATATACAAACTGTAATGCCATTTTCAATCCTCTCCCTTATCTTTCTTTCCGTCATTCTATATCATCATCTTTTCTAAAACCAGTATAACATAAGACGTTTCCAATAGCTATCCACACTTAGCACAGAAAAAATGTAACAGTTCAGCCTGCGCCATTCGTAAAACCGCACTGCGTGCTTATTGTGGCTCTTGCCACTGTTTTACTCATTTACAGTCGCTCAGCTCATAGGTCTGACCGGTCGAAAAATTATGTAAACATAATTTTCTCTCCCGTTACAGCCCTATGGCTGAACTGTTACAAAAAAACTGCAGACAACAGAGAACTCATCCGAACCATCGGATTTATCCTCTATCTGTCTGCAGTACCATTTCATCTCCAATATTTTTTATCATCCCAGTTTATTTACTTCCAAAAGTGGTGTCAAAAGCTGTGCTGGCTCACACCCCAAAGCTCTTGCAATATCAAACAAGGTTTCCAGAGAACAAGGCTTCAACTGACCCGGAGATTCAATCGTAGCAATATGCGCCTTACTGATCCCGGCCTTTTCTGCCAGCATATCCTGTGTCATGTTTCGATATTTTCTATATATAGTAATATTCATTCCTATGGTCTCATAATAATGTTTATTTTCCGGTTTGATTGGCCGCGCCTTTGACATGATTTCCTCCCGACACCCGTTTAGTGATACACAAATCTACACTTTTTATGACTCCGTTATGTATATATTATATCCCACTTTAGTGATATTAAAATCCATTGTTAAAACAATTTATTTTATTAACAAAAGAAAATTTCGTATCGGCTACTGATTTTTTACTAATATCAAACACAATCCATTTGTTACAGTGAATCATTCATGCGATAAAAAGTTGAAATATTTAGTTGAGAAGGTCAGACACCTATGGTAAAATAGAAGTTATGAATATGGTTTGTACATACGCTGTCGTATAAACGGAGTCTTTAGAAAATCAGCGAAGAAATGAGGAACAGAACATGAAAAAAAATTATGTTGCTTATATCGGTTCCTACACATTCCATGGATCCAGCAAAGGAATTTCAATCATGGATGTGGATGTAGAGAACGGTCGTTTTATAAAAAGAAAAGAGATTCGGGTAAACAATTCATCTTATTTAACAGTCTCCCATGATCAGCATTATTTGTATTCTATTGTAGATGAAGGAGTGGCTTCTTTTAAGATTTTGCCTGATGGCAATTTAAAGCATCTCAACACGGCTACAATCAAAGGAATGCGCGGATGTTTTCTCACCACCGATTCCAAAAACCAATTTCTGGTAGTTGCCGGATATCATGACGGAAAAATGACTGTTCTGCGCCTGAAAGAAAACGGCGAAGTGGGGCATATTACAGCAGAAGTTTTCGACCGCGGTATCGGAAGTGTTGCGGAACGTAATTTCAGTCCTCACATCAGCTGTGTACAATTTACACCGGATGAACAATTCCTATGTATGGTTGATCTGGGAATTGACCAGGTTAAAATCTTCAAATTTGATCACGACGATGGATCCGTACGAATGATCGATATCTTACATTGTGAACTGAATTCCGCACCACGTCATCTGCGTTTTTCTGCTGACGGAAAATATATGTATCTCATCAGTGAATTAAAAAACTATATTACCGTTCACAATTACTATGTCAACAAAAAAGGTCATCCGGAATTTGAATTTAAACAATTGGTTTCTACCGTTCCGAAAAAATGCGATGAACTTTCCGCTGCCTGTGCACTGCGTTTCTCTGAAGACGGAAAATATGCATTTTGTTCCAACGCCGGAGATAACAGTGTAGGCTTCTATAAAATCGATGAGGAGAATGGACTTCTGCGTGTTCAGTCTATTTTACCTATCAGCGGAGATTACCCTAAGGATATTGCTATTTTCCCTGATGGAAAACACTTTGTATCCGTAAATCAGGACTCCGGAACTCTTACCTTTTTCACCATTGATTACGCAAAAGGCATTATTGTCATGAATGGACATCCTCTTCCCCTTGACAACGGTAATTGCTGTGTTATCGTACCTGTGGAAGAAGCCTATCATTCATAATATTCCTGGTAATCGTTGGACTAGTCAGACCTATGGACTGAACTGTTACAATTCTTGAAATCTGTTTCAATGAAATACTTGAACCGCCCCCTCAAAAGTCAGATTTAAAATCCAGCTTTTAAGGGGGCGGTTCCTATTTACTAAAATTCATCCAAAGATTCCAACGGATGAGGTTCCATAAGAATTTATTCCATTGGAAGAGACTCCATTGGAATAAATACCCGCATATGCGCTTCCGTGTCCTCTCCCTTTTCCTGTTTTTCTGCTTCTTCACAAAATGTTTCCTGAGAATTTACAAGAACTTTTCCCCGTTTATCTACCTTTTCATAGCTTCCGTCTGTCTGTAATACACGGGCTTTTACATTGTCGGCCAATTCCACATCTAAGATATGAATAACCTGCTCTTTTAAAACAGGGTTTTCCACCGGGAATAGAATTTCAACACGCTTATCCAGATTTCTCGGCATCCAATCGGCACTTCCCATATATACATTTTCTTCTCCATTATTATAGAAATAAAAGATTCGGCTATGTTCCAGGAAATTTCCTACAATGGAGCGGACCGATATGTTCTCACTCACTCCCGGAATTCCTACTTTCAGACAACAAATACCTCTGACAATCAATTCAATTTTTACACCGGCAGCACTGGCTTCATACAAAGCTGAAATAATTTCTTTATCACAAAGAGAATTCATTTTTGCTACAATATGTGCCTTTTTCCCTGCTTCAGCATGTGCCTTTTCCCTATGGATCATACTTAAAAATCGATTTCTCAGCCAAAGAGGTGCTACCGCCAATTTATTCCATGCCAACGGCTCTGAATATCCGGAAAGCATATTGAAAACAGCCGTCGCATCTTCTCCAATAAGGCGATTGCATGTCAAAAGACCGCAATCGGTATATAATTTCGCCGTAGCATCGTTATAATTTCCGGTTCCCAAATGAACATAACGGCGAATTCCTTCCTCTTCATCACGCACAACCAACGTAATCTTGCTGTGTGTTTTTAGTCCTAAAAGACCATAAATAACATGGCATCCCGCTTTTTCAAGCATCTTTGCCCAGATGATATTATTTTCCTCATCAAATCGAGCCTTCAATTCCACTAACACCGAAACCTGTTTTCCATTTTCTGCTGCTTTCGCCAATGCGGCAATAATCGGTGAGTTTCCGCTTACGCGATACAGTGTCTGCTTAATTGCCAAAACCTGGGGATCCACCGATGCCTGACGGATAAAATCAACGACCGGATCAAAGGTCTGATATGGATGATGCAGAAGAATATCTCCCTTTTTGATATTATCAAAAATACTGAGTTCCGGATCAATGGCTGCTACTTTCTTTGGCACATATTTGGGAACTTTTAAATGATCAAATCCCGGCAATCCATACAGCTTCATTAAAAAGGTTAAATCCAATGGACCATTTATTTTATAAATATCCTGTTCTTTAATATTTAATTCCCTCTTTAAAAGCTTCAAAAGACGTTTATCCACATGCTCATCTACTTCCAGCTTAATTACTTCACCCCACTGGCGTCTCTTTAATTGTTTTTGAATTTCTTTTAATAAATCTGCTGCCTCTTCTTCATCAAAACTTAAATCTGCATTACGCTCGATTCGATACGGATGGGCACAAATCACATCGTAGTTCAAAAATAACTTTGCAATATTTCTTTCAATCACTTCTTCCAAAAGGATTACCGTTACCCCATTTTTCGATGGAATACGTACAATACGCGGAAGAACACTGGGAACCTGAACCGTGGCAAAATCCAGATGCTTTTCCTTTTCTTCTCCTTTTTTTGCAATCAAAGCGGCAATATTTAATGTCTTATTCCGAATCAACGGAAACGGGCGGGAGGAGTCCACTGCCATAGGCGTCAAAACAGGATATACGGATTCCTGAAAATATTGATCGACAAACGCACCTTCTTCTTTTGTCAGCTTCTCATGGGATGTAATAACCCGCACCCCTTCCTGTTCCAAAAGAGGCAAAATACTTCTGTTATATGTGGAATATTGCAGATTCACAAATCCATGCAATTCTTCTCCGATAGCTGTCAGTTGTTCTTCCGGAGTCATACCCGCAATATCCGGCTTCTTATATTCCGCGTGTACCATATCCTTCAGAGAGGCCACACGAACCATGAAAAATTCATCCAGATTGGATGCCGTAATACTCAAAAATTTTACACGCTCAAATAACGGTAAGGTCTTATCTCTTGCTTCTTCCAACACACGGTAGTTAAACTGAATCCAGCTTAATTCCCTATTTCTGTAATATTCCGATTTTGTAAAATCTTCCCCCATTATTTCACACCTCTTTTCTGCTTTAAGACGGGACGGATTCCATAGATTTCTTCAAAGAAATTGGCTTTTTGTTCAAAGCGTTCTTTTTCCAGCATAATTTCTTCTTTTGTATCCGTCACAATCAAAAGCTGCTGGTTCTTCATAGATACTTTTATATGATTTAATTTTTGTTTATGACTTCTGTCCATGGCATTGGCCAGTCTCAGAAGTGCTGTTAACTTCATAACAATCAGATACGCCTTCTCTGTTAAATGCCCCTGGAAACGTTCATAAGAAACCATTTCCTTTGTATTAAACCGCACAATATTGGCTACCATCTCCCTTTCCATATGGGATAAGCCAATGATTTCCGTAGACATAATAATGTTATAGGAACACTCACCCGGTATGCTCATACTAATATATTTTCCGCAGTCATGCAGAATTGCGGAGATCTGAAGGAGCAGACGTTCTCTTTTTCCCAATCCATGGTATTTATGCATGCTGTCAAAAATCATACACACAATTTCTTCCAAAAGCTGCGTATGACTCTTATTTGTCATATAACGCTTTGCAATATTCCTGGCAGCCAAAAGAATATCTTCCGTAAAGTCATGATCCAGTTTTACCAGTTTCTTTTTATTGGCATAATCCGCAGCAATTCCATCACATAAACTGACATTGGGAATCCAAATATTTTCTGCATTTGTTTTATCCAAAAGTCTTTTATAAATTGTCAGTGCCGGTAAAAGAAGGGAGACCGACTCAACGGACAAATCCATCTTATCCGCCAGATCACTTAACGATGTATTCATCGCTCTGTGATACAGAGTCTGAAGCTCTTCTCCTTTGATCCATTCCGTAGTGGAATTACCAAGCATCTTTCTCACAAAATAAACAAGCGGATCTCCCACAGCAATAATATTTTTAATCTCGCGGTCTTTCAAAAACAGTTTATGAAATGTCTGAATGTCATTATCCACTAACTCTCCCAAAATACGGCGTTTGTCTGTCATCTCCAAATCCATACCGCGCAACCGTTCTCTTAACCGAACCGAACCCAATCTAATATTTTGTGTTGTCACCAACCTTTTCTTATCAAACAGGGAAATTTGACTGCTTCCGGCTCCCACATCCACAAATGCAGTCCCTTTTTCAATAATTTTATTGAAATTTGCCTGTCGGGAAGCCACTGCCTTATAATAAATATAACGTTGTTCCGAATTACTCAAAACTTTTACTTCGATTCCTGTCCTTACACGGATCTGATCCAATACGATAGTATTATTTTCTGCTTCCCGAAATGCACTGGTAGCAATAGCCGCATATCCATTTACCCGGTATCCATTCATGACATCCATAAATCCCTGCAGCACTTTACAAATCTCATCCAAGACCTGAAAACTGATACTTTTTTCTGAATATGCATCCTTTCCGAGGGGTACCATATGGCGGATCTGATCCACTTTTTGAATGCCATTTGCTGCTGAAATGTCATAAATTTCCATATTCAGTTCATGAGAACCAATGTTTATCACTCCATATCTGGTTACTGCCATTTTCATCCCTTCTTTCGTTCATGAATCGCCTGTTGTCCTTTTAGATAAGTAATAAACTGTGCTGCTGTTCTTCCGGATAATCCGCCATGGGATAATTCCCAACGATTTGCTTCCAAAAACAAGGTATCTTCATCCATAGAAATTCCGGCTCGTTTTGCCAGATTACGGATAATATTCTGGAATTCTTTTTTATCCGGTGCACCAAAATAGATGGTCACACCAAATCTGGCTACCAGCGACAATTTTTCCTGCACAGTATCGGAAGAATGCAGCTCACGATTATAGTCTTTTGTGTCATCAAAACTTTCCTTTATTAAATGACGTCTGTTGGATGTGGCATAAATCAGCACATTGTCCGGTTTCTTCTCCAATCCTCCTTCGATCACCGCTTTCAGATACTTATACTCGATTTCAAATTCTTCAAACGACAGGTCATCCATATATATAATAAATTTGTAATTTCTATCTTTCACTTGTGCGATTACTGAGGATAAATCACGAAATTGATGTTTATATATTTCGATCATGCGCAGTCCCTGATCATAATATTCATTGAGAATCGCTTTGATACTGGAAGATTTTCCGGTTCCGCTATCTCCAAACAACAAAACATTATTGGCAGGTCTTCCTTCTACAAAATCTCTGGTATTATCCATCAGCTTTTTCTTCTGGATTTCATATCCCACAAGATCATCCAAAGATACATGTTCCGTACATGTGATTGGAACAATTTGTGCATCCTCTTCTGAATTATGTACAATACGAAATGCCTTATGAAGTCCGAATGTACCAACTCCGAATCCCTTATAGAAATCCGTAACAATTTGGAAGAATGCCTCTTCATTTTCTGCTTTTGCCAGATTTCTTCCCAGTTCACAAATACGGTCACGGATTCGTTTATTGAAAACTTTACTGTTTTCGTTCACATTAGTATAATTCTGAAGAACAGAAGCCAGCTGTGTTCCAAAGTGCTGATCCAGACAGGCCAGATCAAACGAAAACATTTCTTTGAATACCTTGAAATCCATCATAGCCAACTGATTTACACTTCCATTTACCCTTCCCACTACTTCACATGCAGTGGAAAAAGCATTTTCTCCATTGGCAATCAGGAAAGCCAAATATGCATGCCACAAATTTCCTTCCAGACCATAATGGCCTGCCAATTCTACTAAAGCATTCACACACTCGAAATATAATGCCTTTTTGTCTTCTTCATTATAAAATTCGTCTTCATAATGTTCCATTACCCAGGTCATATCTGTAAATACATCCTGATGAGGTAAATCACGATAAAGAATAAAATCTGCTGTATTCATTTGTTTTTTCCTTCCTTTCCCTTTTGAATCTCATTGCACCACTTAATAATTACCCAATATTTTCAGCATACTTGTCTCCTGATTGAGTCCCAGTAATGCATTCTGTACCGCCGGTTCACTCAGATTCCCCTCGAAATCCACGTAAAAACGATACTCCCAATTTCGTTTCGGAATCGGACGCGATTCAATCTTTGTCATATTCAAATTATTAAATATAATATGGGATAAGGTATTATACAGACTTCCACTCTCATGGGCAATCTCAAAACAGATACTTACTTTTTTTGCCTCTTTGCTATAAATCTTCTTTGCCGCCACAATGATAAACCGTGTGGTATTTTCCTTATTATCATTGATTTTATAATCCAAAGGAACCAGACCATGGATTTTTCCCGCATTTTCACTGGCTATGGCTGCCTGTGTTTTATCCTGATCCGTTACCACCTTTTGGGCTGATAATGCAGTATTTGCCAAACTGATTCTGCGCCATTCTTTGTGTCTGTCCAGGTAGTGGGCACATTGCATGAGTCCCTGGGGATGGGAATAAACTGTTTTAATATCATGAAGCGATGCTCCCGGCAATCCCAAAAGGGCATGCTCTACTTTTAAATAACACTCACCTACAATGGCATTATCATATTCCATCAAAAGATCATATACATCCGCTACCATTCCGGCACTGGAATTTTCAATGGGAAGAACAGCAAAGTCAGCTCGGTTTTCCTGCACTTCTTTCATAGCCAAAGAAAATTCCGGAACATGATAGCTATCAACCTGTTCTCCGAAATACTGCTGCATCGCTGCCTGACTATAGGCGCCTTCCACTCCTTGAAAAACCACTCTGGCTTTCTCTTCTTTCTTTTCGTTCACTGCTTCAAAAGCAATCCCGGCTCCCATCCCTTCTTTTGCCAAAAGCTGATACTGCATTTTACGGCTCATAGCCATGATCTGGGTAAACAATTCCTCCACGCTGCGTGCATTAAAATCATTATGTGTTAACGCACGCAATGTATGAATTTTTTGTTGTTCTCTTTCCCGATCCAATACCGGCTTTCCGGTCTCTATCTTAAACTGAGCCACTTCCTGGCATACTGCCATTCTCTCTTCCAACAATTCCACAATTTTTCGGTCAATCCCGTCAATTCTTCCTCTTATCTCATTTAAGTCCAGCATCCATACCTCTCCTTCGTCCTATACCATTTCCTTTTGAGCCGGTTCATAATGGCAAACCTTTTTCTCATTTTCACTTTCGTATAGTATAGTACGAAACTTCCAGTTAGTAAAGGGAATTGATGCTATACCGATATGATATTTTAACATAATAATAATATTCCTGTTACCACACCATTATAAAATCTATGTTAAATCTTTATAATATATTTTGGTAACAATTCAGAACCATAATCGTTACTATATCCTATTCTTTCCAAGCTTCTCTGAGTGTCTGAATCTCCAACGCCCATTCTTCATCTTTTTCATGAGGTGTTTCCAAAATAAATGGTAAATGACGAAGCGCGGGATGATTGGTTATCCTGGATAACGCTTCAAAACCGATATATCCTTTTCCAATGGGAGCATGACGATCCTTATGACTTCCCATAGGATTCTGACTATCATTCAGATGAATGGCACACAGATTGGAAAGGCCAATTACCCGATCAAATTCAGAAAGTACTTCATCCAAATGTGCCACAATATCATATCCCGCATCCCACACATGACAGGTATCCAGACAAACTCCCATATATTGCTTTCGTGAAACCCGATCCAAAATCTCACGAATTTCCTCAAAAGAACTGCCTACTTCGCTTCCCTTTCCTGCCATTGTTTCCAAAAGCACTTTTGTTTTCTGTCCCTCAAAAAGTACTTCATTTAATATTTGTGCGATTTTCTGTATGCCCACTTCTTTTCCCTGCCCCACATGACTGCCGGGATGAAAATTATAATAATTTCCAGGAATATACTCCAATCTCTTTAAGTCTTCCTCCATAGCCAGTTTTGCAAAACTTAAAACCCTCTCTTCCTTTGCACATGGATTTAAGGTATACGGTGCATGGGCTACAATGGGAGCAAATCCATTTTCCTGCAACAAGTGCACAAATTTTTCTATATCTTCCATATCCAAGGCTTTAACACGACTACCTCTTGGATTCCTTGTAAAAAAGCCAAATGTATCTGCTTTTAACTTCAACGCATGTTTTCCCATGGCTTCAAATCCTTTAGCAGATGAAATATGATTTCCAATATGCAGCATATGTTTCCATCCTTTCACAGTAATTTTCAAATAGTATATTTTCTTGTTTCTTAAAAATCTTCTTTCCGTTATGTGATTTGTAATTCTTTGAAAGATCAACAAACGATGAGAAACACGCTTTGCGAGTTTCTCACGTTCGCGGACAGTTGCCGTATGCGTATACAAGCATCCGCACACGGCTCGTTGTCTGCGCGTAAAAAAAGAGTGTCGCTTCATAGATGAATTACTCATCTATTTTACAACACTCCCATGATTTTATGCAAATTTCCCTTAATATCTTCCGTAAGTCTGAATTGCATACATAACCGCACGCATGCTGGTCAAGCGAGAACCATAATTAATAGAACCGGCTGTACTGATATTTAACCCCCGTGTACCGGTTGCCCGGATCATATCACAGTCACGTTTCACTTCCGCAATGATATCGTCTTCATTATTGCGCATAAAAGTAAACGGGGCAAGTTGTCCGTCAATGCGGGTATTCGGCATATATTTACGTATTTCCTCTACTGTCACAGTGGGACCGAAATTACATCCCGTCAGATTCAGTCGTGCCAGTATTGGAATCAAATGTGCCATTGCAGAATCCGAATGCTGATAACGGTTATCTTCCGGATTGGGGCTACACATTGCAAATACTTCCTTCAAAATCGGATAGCCAAATACTTCATACATTTGTGGAGTCAATAAGTTACAATCATCATCTGCAAAGGAAAAACCATGTGGTGCTGTCTCCATCGTATAGCCAGCTTCTTCTGTTGAAACTTCAATATAGGTCTTGATCACTCGCAGAATTGTCTTACTGAACCGTTCAAACAATTCCGGCACATCATAATAAAGAAAAATCAGATTTTCCACACCAAAAATCGAAGTTGCCAAAGTAACCGGGCCACGCACATGACGCCAGAGAGAAGGTTTTGTTCCATATTTTTCAAAAATCCTTTTTTTCTCAGAATACCAGTTATCCGGCAGAATAAAATCCCGAATGTCCAGCTTATCCACCCGATCCAGCATTGCTTCCAGTTCCTCCGGAGTCGAACAGCTTCTGCACAGCCAGGTTACACTACCGTCAAATTTGTATTCGCCTTCAAAAACTTCACCGATTCCCTTATATGGAGGCAAGATCGCATCCTCCAACGGAAAATCCTCACGAAGCAGCCGCCGTCCTACAATTTTTTCAGCCAAATCATTATAGCGCCTGTTTAAATCTATGCGACGCTCACGTGGTGTCTCCCCCCAAGGATTTCCTGGCTCATTTAACTCGTCAAATACGCATTCATCACTCATCCGGATACCCATGGCTACCTGAGGCGCATCCTTAGAAAAACAGTTATCTTTATGGGCAAGCTCATCATCTGCCCAAAACCGTTCAAGATCTACGGGTTTCATAAGAATTCCCTCCTGTTTTTGTAAAATTTAACTGTTGTCATTCTAGCATACAATCAAGTAAAATAGAATGGACAAACAACCTGGCATTTGTACAAATTACACATTGGAGGAAGCTTCTCATGCCTGATCTCAATCCACATGTTCAATATTTCGTGCGGAAACATTGTCCGCCTCAATGGAATTTACAATCCCCCTGTATTACCTTTTTTGATCTGACCTTCGTACTGGGTGGAAGTGCTGTTTATTACTCGGAAAGTGGCGCCCATATCCTGAAAGCCGGACAGGCAATTTTTCTTCCTATCGGAAGTTCTCGATATGCACAAACCAAAGGAATGGAATGTGCTGCATTTGCCTTTCAACTGGATGGGGAAATTCCCTGGGAAGCCGGGATTCTTGATTGGGGTCGGGATGAATTGTTGCTTCACTATTTCTCCGAATTCGAGCACAGCTGGTTCAGCCTCGATGAGGACAAAGACGTATTCTGTAAAGGTATGTTTCTGCTGATCCTTCACCGCCTGATGAAAATTTCCAAATATAAAAAAAGCAATCCGCATGTTGCTGAAATCCGTCGTTATCTGGAAGAACATTTTCTTGAAAAAATCACCGTCGGATCCGTTGCGGCACACATTGGGCTGCATTCCACTTACTGTGGAGCAATTTTCCGACAGGAAACCGGGTTCACGATCCTTCAGACCGTCAATCTTCTCCGAATTAATCGTGCGGCAGAACTCCTGAAATACGGTGGTACGAACGTAACCGACGTTGCATTGGAATGCGGATTTTCTGACCTGTTTTATTTTAGCCGGGTATTCAAATCGGTGACCGGACGCTCTCCTCAGCAATTTCTCCGTGAAAACGACTTATAAATCATTGCTCCCGGACTGGTCTTTTTCTATTTTTAATAACTCCCCTTCTTTTATTCTTTCCTGTAAATACTCATAAAGCAGAGCACAAAGTCCCGGCTCTTTCAATGCCAACGAATATTTACCATTATAAAACAGCAGCCATTTTATATTTTTTTCTTCATTACATATAAAATATAAATTACAAGAAAACTCGGAAACCGATTTTTTTAGATGATAGACCTGAATTTTTCCCTTTTCCAACCATACTTTTACTTTATTGCTATTTTCCTTTACTGTTTCTTTAAATCGCGCCATCCCTTCTTTACATAAACAGGCTTCTATTTTCCATTCCATAGTTTCAAACTCTTCCATGATCGAATCAATCGATTCAATAAAAGGAGAACAACATGCTTTGTTCTTCTGAAATTGTTTCCTCAGCATCTCGACGGTTCTCTTATGGCGAATTAAAATCCCTTTTTTATCCTTCGGTTCAAATAAAACAGCCGCTTCTGTAGTCAAAACCATGCACGGGAGCACATTTAAATTGTAAAAATGAGAATCTTTTCTGTCATATTGATAATAAGAATAATAGTCCATTTGCGCGGCATAAAACGATAAAAGTTCGGTAAAGCAAACCAGGTTTTCCGTCTCTTTCTCAGGATGTTTTTTTAGATCCGATGGAAATAAAATCTGTTCTATCTGGACATTGGAAAAAACTTCTGCTCTGGCTGTTAAGTAACGGAGGGGAAAGGTAACATCTTGCGGAAGAACCATACAGATTTTTCCTCCTTTTACCCCACTCTCCTGCAGACAGATATCACTGATCATCTGATTGAAATCCTGCTCACTTCCCACTGCCTGGCAGGAATTTTTCTTAGATTTTTTTTGCAACGGTGTACAAAGGGAACATAATAAAAAACTTAATAATGGACTGCCAATCTTACACAAAGTACCGCCCAAACGAGACTACGGGCGGTATTTTTGTATCTTGGCGGAGAAAGGAGGAACTTCCCACGGGGCTTGACTGAAAAGTTGAGCCCCTTTTTTACGCCCAAAAACAGGAGGTAAATGCTTATGGCAGATGATAAAACCACGAAAATGCCGGAGCAGCCGGTAACGGATACCGGGCCTGGCAAGGAAACTCCGCCCGAGCCGGAGAAAACGCCTACTTCCCCGGAGACCGAAAAAAAGACGGAACAGCAGGCAAAGAGCCCGCAGGTGTCCGTCTATGACTTCGCTGAAATTATGAAAGGAAAGAAAGCCGAGGAACGAGCGGCAGCTTCCGGCGGGGAAAAGCCTGCCCCGGCAAAAACGGAGAAACCGGAAAAGCAGCCGGAGGCTCCGAAAAAGGCCGAGGGAAAACAGGAAAAGCCCAAAGAGCCCGAGCAGCCGAAGCGCCGGGGCCGTCCTCCGAAAGAGGATAAGGACAAGGCCGCCGCTCCGAAGCCCAAAGCCCCCGCACAGAAAAAACAGGAAAAGGCCCCCAAAGAGAAATCGGAGAAAAAAGCGGCTCCCACGGTGCAGGCCACTCCCGCTCCAAAGGAACCCGAGGGACCGATGGAGGCTCCCCGCCGTGGCGAGGAACAGATCGTATATATCAAACTGAACGAGCTCCACGCCTTCAAAAACCATCCCTTTGAGGTCCGGGACGATGAAGAAATGCGGGCTATGGTGTCCAGCGTCAAGGACAAGGGCGTTACCCAGCCCGCTATCGTCCGTCCCCGTGAGGATGGCGGCTATGAGATCGTGTCCGGCCACCGCCGCCAGAAGGCCAGCGAGCTTGCCGGATATGTGGATATGCCCTGTATCGTCCGCAACCTGACAGACGATGAAGCCATCACGCAGATGGTGGAGGACAATCTGAACCAGCGTGAAGAAATCCTCCCCAGCGAGCGGGCCAAAGCTCTGAAAATGCAGCTTGAGGCCATCAAGCACCAGGGCTCCCGAACTTCGGGCCAGATTGACCCGAAGGACGCAGGCAAACGCTCCAACGAGATCGTGGCCGAGCGGAACAAGATGGCCGTCAAGCAGGTGCAGCGGTATATCCGGCTGAATGAGCTGGTCCCCGACCTGATGAAGCTGATGGACGAAAAAAAGCTGGGCTTCACTACGGCGGTGGAGCTTTCCTACATTGGCAAGAAGAACCAGAACTATATCGCCGTCGCCATCGACAGCCAGCAGTCAGCGCCTTCGCAGGCGCAGGCAAAGCGTATGCGGGAGCTGGACGAAAAGAAGCTGCTCAACGGGGATGTGATCGACGGCATTATGATGGAGGACAAAAAGGAGGTAGACAAAGTGATTCTGACGGGTGCGGAACTGAGCAAATACTTCGGCAAGGAAACCACGCCGAGGGAAATGAAGGACCAAATCATCAAGCTGCTGGACGACTGGAAGGGCCAGCAGAAGGAACACGAAAAGCCGGAGAAGAAAACCGAGCCGGAAAAGTAAGCCGAAACTTCGGGTCAAGATGGCCCGAGGATTGCGGGGCGCTGCCCCGCGCCCCGAAGCTCTGGAGATATAAATTATTCCCCGTCGCCAGTTATTCCGTAGCATAGCCGGGAAAATCAGTCAAGGGCAACGCCGCCGCAGGCGGTGCCAGAGGCACCCTTGACGGATTTCTCCCGGTTATGCTTTTTCCCGGACAAGCGACGGGGATATAAATTCTCCAGAGCCGTCCCCCTTCCCGGGGGAAGGGGCGGAGGGGTTGGGCAAACCTTGCTTTCCGCAAATCTGAAAGAAATGGAGGTTGAACCAATGAAACGACCTTTGGCCTATCTGACCGCCGCATGGAGCGGTGAGACGGATATTGATATGGAGCTGGCGGCCCACTACTGCCGTCTTGCCTATGAGGCGGGCTTTTCCCCTATCTGCCCGCTTTTGTATCTTCCGCTGTTCTTGAATGACAGCGTTCCCGAGGAACACAAGGCCGGGATTGATATGCGCCGGGATATGCTGCGGCGCTCCCATACCCTGATCGTCTGCGGCGGTGCGGCGGACGAGGATGTGAAAAACGACATTGCGGTTGCCGGGCGGCTGGGTATCGCGGCTACTACGCTGGACGGGGTTCTTGCCGTGAAGGGACACGGCGGCCCGGGCCATGCCGGACATTAAGCTGGGAAGCCTTTTTGACGGGATAGGCGTGTTCCCTCTGGCGGCCTCCCGCTGCGGTATCCGTCCGGTATGGGCCAGCGAGATTGAAAAAGCGCCGATCTCCATAACCAAAAGGCACTTTCCCGATATGGCGCACTTGGGGGACATTACGAAGGTGGACGGCGAGAAAATCCCGCCTGTCCATGTGATAACCTTCGGCTCTCCCTGTCAGAACCTTTCTCTGATCGGCAACCGCTCCGGCCTTGCCGGGGCAAAATCCAGCCTGTTTTATCAGGCGTTTCGTATCATACAGGAAATGAGGGATGCCACTGATAACCTATATCCAGCTATCGCTGTTTGGGAAAACGTCATGGGAGCGTTTTCTACAAATGACCGGATGGATTTTAGAGCCGTCCTATCCGCCTTCTCGGACACCGAAGTTCCAATGCCTCCTTCTGGAAGATGGGGAAACGCCGGAATGGTGCGAGGGGGAACGCCTGATGTGTGCTGGCGGCTCATGGACGCCCAGTATTGGGCAGGCTCCCGAAGGCTGGCACGAAGGCAGCGAATTTTCATCGTGGCGGATTTTAGAGGCAAACGTGCCGCCGACATACTATTTAAGCCCCGTCCAATGCTCCCACTTCCTCCGCCTTGCCGAGAGGGCGGGCGGACCGCCGCCGAAGGAGATCGAACATCTTCTTTTGAAACAGGGCGGCAAATACCAGTCATCCACCCCTTTCAATGCTTCCGTATGCGGGGAGCGGCAAAAAGGCAGGAAGAAACCGCCTTCCGAAACAGCTTCGGATTACCAACTGACCCTTTTCCCACTCTTTTAGCCAGCGATGTGACGCCCTTCGCCTTTTGGTACGAGGGCGACCCGGACGGAGGCTGTATCCGCTTCTTGACGGAAACGGAAAGTGAGCGGCTGATGGGGCTGCCGGAGGGCTGGACAAAGTACGGGGCGGACGGCGAGGAAATCCGGCCTCTGCAACGCTACAAGGCGCTGGGAAATGCGATTGCTCTCCCTTGCGCCGATTACATCATGGCCGGGATTTATGAAGTGCTGGCAGACAGGGCCGGAAAGGAGGATTGAGCCCATGTTTGAAGCCTATATAACCAACACGGCCCTGTACCCCATGATGGGGATTGAGGTGGGAACAACGGTACATTTTCCCACGACCACACAGGAGGTACAGGCCGCCCTTGCCAAAATCGGGATAGACGGAAAGCGGTACAGCGAAGTGTTTATTACCAGCTTTGACAGCGATGTGCTGGGACTGTACGACTATCTGGACGAGTACGAGAACATCGACGAGCTGAACGAGCTGGGCCATGCCCTGCTGGAAGTACGGGACAAGGGCGGATTGGAAACCTTTGAGGCCGCTCTTGTCTTGGGAAAACACACGGGCAGCGTGAAGGACCTAATCAACCTGACGCAGAACCTTGACCTCTACCGCTTTTACCCGGATATTTCCGATGATGAAGGGCTGGGCCATCTGTACGCCGACGAGCTGGGGACCATCGACATACCGGAGCACATTCAAGGCTACTTCGATTATGAGGCATACGGGCGGGATATGCGTATCAACGAGGGCGGCGTATTCGCTCCCGGTGGCTATGTGGCAGCGGACCCGGTTGGCTTCAAGGAGCATTACCACGGGACGCAGGACATATCGCCGGAACACCGGGTATTTGCCTATCCCGAAAAGGCCGAGCCTGTCCATTCCATTCTTGGCGCGCTCAAACGGTTTCAAGAGGCCCCGCCCGCTCCGCAAAAGGACAAGGCGGGGCCTTCCCATGAGGAACGGTAAGACTTCGGGCCAACATGGCCCGAAGCATGAAGGAGGTGCATACCATCAACTATTACCCCATCAATGAAGGGGCCGCCCGCCGGGCGAAGGAAATGAACAGCTTTTCTGACTATAAGGAAGGGAGCGCAACGGCGGAATACCGGGCCATGGTGGACAAGGCCGCAGCCATAGCCGAACAGCAAAAATCCCGGGTAGACCCCATGTACCATGAGAAGATCGACCATCTGTTAGACACCTACGCCCGCAAGCTGGCCGAAAACATGAACCAGGGCTTTGCCATTGACGCAAGAGTTCCCTCTGTGCTGATCGCGGGGCCTTCCAATTTCCCGGTGGGAAAGAAGGAAAAACAGAACCGGGCGCGGGACAGCAACATGGAGGAATGGCGGCATATTCAAGGGCTGCTGGATAAGATACGCAGCACCGGCATGGGCGGTATCAGCGCCGATGACCCGGCGGCCATTGAAAAGCTCCAGAAAAAGCTGGACGGGCTGGAACGCTCCCAGCTCATTATGAAGGAGGTCAACGCCTATTACCGCAAGCATGGCAAGCTGGACGGCTGTGCGCTGCTGTCGCCTGACCAGATCGAAAAGCTGAAAGCCAGCATGGCGTCAAGCTGGCGGAGCGACCCGAGGCCATTTGAAAGCTACCAGCTTACCAACAACAACGCGGAGATCCGCCGGGTAAAGGCCCGTATCGAACAGCTTTCCAAACAGGCGCAGCGGGAGTTTTCCGGCTGGGAGTTTGACGGGGGCCGTGTGGAAATGAACCGGGAGGACAACCGCTTGCAGGTGTTCTTTGATGGAAAGCCTGACGCGGACACCCGGGCCGAGCTGAAAAGCAACGGCTTTCGCTGGGCTCCCAGCGTGGGCGCATGGCAACGGCAGCTCACGGACAACGCCATCCGGGCGGCTGACCGTCTGGAATGTATCAAGCCGCTGTCCGGCGAAAAGCCCTCCCAGCTTCAAAAGAAGCCCTCTATCTTGCAGACCATGCGGGAACAGGGCGAAAAAGTCCAGACGG
>JAPFDH010000037.1 GCA_026169045.1 Lachnospiraceae bacterium
TAAAATGGCATCCTGTGCTTCCTCTTCATGGATCTTTTCTTTTACCGCTTTATTCCGGTGGAAGGGGTCTAACTGGAAACACGTGCTTTTATCTTTTACTTTCTTAATCCATGACGCTCCATCCGCATTTAAGATCCTTTGTCCTACTTCATCCAGATTAAACTCCTGTGCGATCACCGCCTCACGGTATTCCTGAAATTCTTTTGCTTTTGAAAACCCGGCAACTACCACTTTGTTTTCCAGGACATAACGGTCCGGACCCGTTTTTCTCCATCCATCATAAGCAATCCCAACCTTCATCTCTGCCTTGTCCTGCTTTGCTTTTTTCCGGTCTTTCCCCTGTAGTTTCAGATAAACTCCATCTGCTTCTTCAAACAAAACAGGCACTTCTTTCTCCCCTGTCACGTTTCCTTTCTTATGTTCTTCTATCAGTACTTTTTCATCCTCACAGACCTTTTCCCCCAATGCCTGGATGACATTCCACACTCCCATGGCACTGATTGTCTGTCTGGTCATTTCACTCACTTTTTTTGCACACTCCCGGTAGGACAGTTCTGTGATTCCTTTTACCAGCAGTTCTGTCAGATTCGTCGAAATTAGGCCGACATTCCCCAGATCCAGATTTTCATCTAACAGGTATACAAAATGCCGGAGTCCGTCTTCGCCTGTCACTTCATAAACAGCCCTTTGATAGGTTACTTCTCCATATATGGTTTTTATCGTTGTCTTGCGGGTACCTTTGTTTCGATATTTTTTCTTATCACGTTCTTCCATCAGCATCCGGTCATAACGTTCCAGGAAGTTTTTGGTAAACTCCTGACCGATCTGACAGATCCATGTAAAAATATTTTTCTCCAACTCCTTGAAATTTAATCCGTTTTCCTTTATCATTGAATTCATCATACAGACTCCTTATGTTTTTTCTGGACAATTAAACAATAAGATAAATCTGTATGATTGGGAAGAGGTTTCGGTCTCTTCCCTTTATTTTTTTGCCAATGATAATTATACTCTCAGGGCTTTATCAATGTTAATGAAAGGCAGAGCTTTCGCTATCTTTTCCTGGAAACTGACTGGCTGGCGATGATGGATTACCTCACCATTCACAGCAAGGATGACATCCGTGTGACATTCAAAGATGGCACCGAAATCAAAGCATAACCCCATAGACGCAGCAACGCCTCTGAACCACATCGACTCGGAGGCGTTTTAAGTTTATTCCTCAACAATGTATTCCCGAAAAATATCCATTATGAAGTCTGCACTGGCAGGAGTATAGTTAGGTGATTGTGCAAGTACTGCAAAGTCAAAGTTTCCATCAAAATGAACATCCTCAATTGTCGGAATGATTAAAAAAGGAACTTCAGGCTCCTTGCGACTGTTCCTAATATATTGCCGTTTCACATACTCGCTATCATAATAATGAGGAAATGGCATATCTGGATTGTATAGCAATTGAATTGTATTCTGGACGGGCTTATCCCAGATAGGCTCTTCTTCGAAATTCTTCAAGGTATCCAATAGATAGTCGTTACATTTGCTGTGAGGATTTCCACAGTATACGATACTAGAAATCCACCTGTATGCAACCGCAAAAAGCAAGTAGTCTCCAATTCCTTCACTTCGCAAATGCCCTGATGTGTCGAAGTACCTCGGGTGCTGGGATCTCTCTTCAACTGGATAATACAGGAGATAATCCAGAATATGTGTCCAAGAACTATATCCAAGGCCTAAATCTGCATGTGAGTCCACATGTATAACATCAAACGGCGTAGAAAGCTCACCTTTCTCTATAAGTTCTCTCCAAAAGAATAATGACTCATTGTGACCAACAACGACTCTGCCTCTTATCTTGTTATTTTTTGAAAGTCCAAGATTCTCTTCAAGGAAATCCCTAACTTCTCTTTCAGTCCAAATACAGTCGCCATAATCATCTTCTGATAAACGCTCTGGTTCTGATTCGTTGATAAATGTTGCTACGGACCTCATAAAATAATCCATATCCAAATCAAGAATTTTCACAGGTACAATCCCTCCTTGCATTCTATAATTTTCGGCAAAACTTCAAGAAAGTGCTGACCGATCTTCTCGGCATCATAGTCGTTGACCTACAGATGAATCGGACGGTTATCCGGCAGCAGCACATGACCTTTTACTTTCTCTGCTTTGTACTTCTGCCACTCTTTGTATTTCTTATTTGTGATTTGCGTCATTTTGAGGCTCCTCCGTAAGTGTACTATAACAGCAAAAGTTTTCAGCACCCAGCCTTACAACCCAATCATTAAACTTTTCATCTGAGCCATCATATTTTGATTTTTAAATCGCCATCGATATCTAGGCAATATCGCTGTGGTAATCCGACAAACCAGAAGTAACATTCAATTCAACATATTGTACCCTGTCCGAAAATCCGTGAACAGTCATGGTCTACCGTATACTCAACAAATTCCGAATTATAACTATACCGAGAGGACAAACAAAATTCATGTAAAAGTCATAATAACTTCATTCGAATGTAGCCATTGAAAAATCTCCATTAACTCAGCTGTTTCTACTGATAATGCCATAACTATATTTATAGCGTTTTGAGGTTATCCCACCCTCGTTTAGCATTAAAAGATCTCATAAATCCTCGAATTTCGTCGATAGTAGTAGTCTTATCTTTCAAAAATAATCATCCTTTCCTTTTTTATTACTAGGTATTGATACATATCAACATTCTGTTTTATTACCACAACTTATATACTAGTATTTTCCTTTTACTGATTATTATAATCACATTTCTTTTGCAATAAATCAAACTCCTCGACCGACTTATTAACGCCAATAATATTTATGTCATTTTTATCAATTTCAACAACGGAAAAACTAGCATTATCGAATGATATATATCCATAAAAATCGTTTGGGTAGCATTTTTTCTTCGCGCATAATTTATAAAAATTGCTGTCAATGCCGACTTGTGTCCAATGATTATCGACGTTCCTATAGTCAGAAGTTTCTAACTTTTGTAGAAAAAATGAAATCTTTTTCTCAAAAGAAGCAGGTGACCCTCCGGGATGATTGATTGTATATGCATTCGATATACCTGATTCATATAACTCTATTTCATGAAAATATCCTGGGATAACTTTATCCGTTTGCTCTTTATTTAACCCTGTTACGGTGCTCAAACCAATTGAGTTTAAGCATACTTGCTTATTTATTTAGTTTCACAAACACTAGCAAGCTCCTTCGCTAAATCAATTAAACGCATACTTGTTGCAGAATATAATGCTATTGGATTTTTAATAAAACCATTATTGAGCAGATTCTGAATCTCTAATTTTATCAGATTAACTTGGGACCAACCAAGATTTGTAAGAGGTTCGGTATTTTCATATGAAGAAAAATGTCCGTTGATGTTCTTTGTAGACTCTGGATGACGAATAAAAATCAACCTCACTTCGACGCCTCCCTCAAATTATAAAAAACATAGTTCATATAGTATTTGCTTATGTCGTTTGAGAGCAAAAATTTCAAACACTAATTTATCGTTTACATTGTATCATAAATTTACTTAACTACCAACGTATAACCAGAAATCAATTTAATACTAAAATGAAATATTAAATTTCCCAATCTTTATGATCCTAGAACAAAGTTCTAATTTTCCCATTTAATCTTACGTTCCTATCATGTAATACTTTATACCTAATTAACACCTTCTATCCAAAGTAGGAAATAAACACTAATGTGTAAAACAATAACAAAAAATCAGAAATGCATCTACTCGCATAGTTTTTAAAGTCATTTAACTACATGAAATCATAAAACTATGAATTCATTGGAGATAAATAATCAATAACCCATCAACTTTCCAATATCTTCATGTACACATGGATGAGGGAACTCAGTTTCATAGATTTGCTAACAAAATATTTGATACACTTCTCATCTTCAGCATCAATACAATCCTCATCTTTCAATTCTACTTTCTTTGTTCAACCAAGATAATAATTCTACTTAATAAAATGCTGTATCGTCTGAAATAAATTGTTTATTAAACAGGTACATTTCGTTCTTGATTTCTTATCCGAAGAGTTTATCTCATCATTTAATTTTTTTCTATAATATTTTACTACACCATTTTCTTTCAAAATGACGATTTTTGACGCTCTCAGACAAAAAGTGAGAACCCGCAAAAACCTTATAAAATAAGGCTTTACGGGCTCTGACACCACAGGACAAAACCACCCCAAACGAGCCAAGAGGTGAGTACTAAATGTTTAGCATTCTGTACTGTATAAAAGATCAGACATGGGATCCTTTGAAATCTCTGATCGGTCAGAAACGATCCTTTATCTTTTCGCACCTCGACATGTATTCTCAAATCCGCCATCATTTTCCATTATTCGACTATTTTTTACAAATTTTCTTTTATCATATCATAAATCCGAAAGCTTTGTCTATTAAATCTATACTTTTCTCTAAAAAAAACAGTTCCGCCCACACTATTCATAAAATCACACTGCATGCTTATTGGGGCTGTCGCTACCGTTTTTCTCATTAACAGGCGGTCAGCGCATTCCTTTCAAATCCCCCTTCCCGACGCATCCCCGGTTTTTCACACAGCTGCTAACTGGGATGCTTAGTTTCTTCTTCCCCGGTCACTTTATAGACAGTTCTTTGATAAGCCACTTCACCATACACGATTACTGTTGCCTGACGAAATCTCTTATTCTGCTACTTCTTCTCATTCTCTTCTCCATAAGTATCCGATCATACCGCTCCAGGAATTCTTTTATGAACTCTCTTCCGATCGGACAGATCCATACAAAAGTATTTTTCTTTAACTCCTTGAATATTAAGCCATTTTACTTTATCATTAAACTTATTATACAGACTCCTTATATTTTTTCTCGTCAATCAAACAATACGATATATCGGTATGTTTGAGAAAAGATTTCAAACTCTTCCCCTTATTTTTGCCAATGATAATATACTCTAAGTTTCAGCTATTTTATAATAAATATGCTATAATAATATCAGTCTACATAACAAAGGAGTTTTTTATGGAATTAGAACATTTATATTATTTATCCAATGGGCAATACCTATATCTGGAATGGGTCTTCTCGCAATGCTGGAGTTATACTCTCTATAGCGCCAATGGTACAGCGTTAGATGGAAATGATGTTAACTTATATGTAATATCAGCCTATGAAGCTGCCGAGCTGGCACTAAAACAAATGCATATCGATGATGTATCCATTCATGAAACAGCTCTTTCCATTAAAGATCTGATATCATAGCTATTTCTATCTTCCTCATACAGGGTGGTCTTATTCAGACCTCCCTGTTTTTCTCCATTCTGGTTATATTCTTTCTTTTTCCGAAATCTAAAGCACAACAATAAATTCTCCATAATGTACAATAATCAATATTGCTGTACAACGTTTCGTAATCGATCACCGCATTTCCGAAAGGATCAATATGACACCAACTCAAGGTATCTTCTATTCTCTGCATCATATGCTCATACACCCCTTGTTCCAGCAACACAGAGCCTGGATCGCCGGGTATTCCTTCTTCACAGGTGACTGGACTTTCTTCCAGTCGTCTGATCTCACACTCACATCCCCGGATCGTTTCTCTTAAAGTTTCCATTCTCTGTTTTCTGTCTGATTCTAAATTCATAATTTTCATAATTATTTTCCTTTCCTATTATTTCTCAAATGAACTTAATATTTCTACCTTCTATTCTTCTAGGTAAAAATGAGCTCATCCTCTGTTTCGTACCAACTTTCACTGTTTTCCTTATTCTCTGTTTCGAATGATTGTTGTTCAATTTCATAAAGCGGAACACGGTCTACCATAATTCCCAGTTTTCCTCTCTCAATCAGATATGCTTTTCCTATTGGCATAAGCAAAATATGATCTTCTGTTTTATTGGAACGGTATCCGATATATCTGGCAGTCTCAATATCCTGTCCTCCCAGATACAAAAGATGATCACAATTCGTGACAATCGTATCGGCTTGTTCTTTCGAATACATAGACTGTAACTGTGTCAAGCTTTGCAAAATAACACTGACTGAAATATTTCTGGATCGGATCACGGAAATCAATTTATCGAAATCTTCAATATATACATTTGCCGCAAAATCATCCAGTATAAAACGTACCGGTCTCGGCAGTCTTCCCTCGTCGCGAAGATCCGCTTCCGCACACAGGATCTGAAGTGCCTGGGTGTAAAACAGGTTTGCGACTCTGTCCGCATATCGGTCTGTATCACTAATATTGAGGAAAATCACCTTTTTCTTTTCCCATAAATCTGACAGATTTATTTTTTTCCCCCGGCCAGTGTGTCCAAAAATATATTCCATTTCTCTAAAATCGAAGGGTTCCAGTGCTTCCGCAAGGAACTGGGAAATACATCCCCAGGTTCTGTCTACAGTCATAACGTCACAAAACATTGCATACTTTTTAGCCGCAAAACTGTTGGGATGTTCCATGCACCACACCTCAAATCGCTTTTTACCGTTTTCCATCCCTAACTGACGATATAATTCCACAATGGAACTCATACAATGGTCTTCTTCTCTTAACGCTTCCAGTGTAAACGCAATCAAAAAAGTCATAACTGTCCTCGCACTTTCCTCCCAAAACGGATCATGCTTAATTCTGGTCGGAACAAGCACTCTGGACAAAGATATGATATCTTTATGATTGTAATCCACCATGCCGGAATGATTTACCGTCCTGATATATTTCAGCGGATTATATGTATCTGACCGCTCAGGATTCACAAAGTCCAGAATACTGACGTCATATCCCTGTTTTTCCAGCTCCTTTCCTAATTTTTTATATAAAATACTCTTCGTATCGGTAATCACCATATTTCCATTTCCCTGACGGATATTGGGAATCACATATCCGCCGGTTTTTCCGCTTCCGGTTCCTCCTATGATAAGATCGTTATTATTGAATCCTGACTTAATATCATCATTAGAAATCCACTGTTCTTTTCCTAAAATTCTGCAATTATTTTTTTCATACATACTCATGATTCTCATACCTCTCTTACTCTATTATTTTTGTAGCTATCCCATATTTTACTGACTCCTCTGCATTCAGATAGCTATCCTTTTCTGTCTTTTGATATACCTGTCTTTTTGTCATCCCTGTCCGTTCCGCAATTATCTCCGCCAGTTTTTCTCTGGTATCCATAAGCTGATCCAATCTTTCCTGTATTTCAAGCGGCTTTTTCCCACCGATATTTCCTACGGAAAAACTGGGATCATGGATCATAATCTCCGAATTTTTTAACATACTCCTTTCTTTTCCCGCCAGGAAAAGAATCGCTCCCATACTGGCTGCCGATCCCATACAAACGGTATTGACCGGCGACTTCATAACTTTAATAAAATCATATACAGCCAGACCGCTGACTACTTCTCCACCAGGACTGTTGATATACATCGTAACTGGTTTTCCTGTATCAATTCTGTCCAGATACATCAGCTGTTTGATCACATCCGTTGCCGACTTTCGATTCACCTCCTCCATCAGAAATACTTCTCTATGCTGTAACATTTCATCTTCAATTAAAACAGGCTGAATTCCTCTTACTGTTTCCTTCAGAATATTTGGTAGCATACTAATCTCATCCTCCTTCATTTTTTCTTTCATCGTATCTTTCGGCAGCGTCAGCTGCTTTTCTCAGCTTCTCTTTTACGGTTTCATAAGAGCTTTGCTTACTTTGCGCATATGGCTGAAACAAATCCACCAATAATGCTTTTATAATCTTATATCCCAGCTTTATGCTTTCTTCATCATACGACGCTTCCATATTTCTGCCTGAAAGGCATTTCTCCGTGGCATACCGGAGCAACTCTCCTACCGTCATTCTGCATACATCAGGAATTCTGTTTTCTAAGTTTGAATACGTATTGCGATAAGAAACAGATTCATACACATCCCTATTTTTAGCAGCGTTTGACGAAAGAACCATATATAGTTCTTTTACACTGATGTGGAAATACAAATCCTGTATCAGTTGCGCATACGTTTTTTCCTCTCCACAAAAATCCAAAATACTGATCTTATTCATTTGTCTTCCCTCCTTTTTACCAAATAAAATACTTATACATCCTTCCAAATACGGTCAACACATCTATAAGCTGCATATCTTCTGCTGCTTCTGATTTCCTTCTTATTTCTTCATTGAGTATCAATGCAATTTCACCGTATGGCAAAGCACCAAATGCTTCTGCATCTTTTGGAATAAGCTCTTCCTGATCCGCAAATTCCTCATAAATGTATTTCCACGGCGTGGGCTTTTGGTATCGGCATTTTGCATGAAATATTTCGTCAAATGGAATATCCCACATTTTTCTGACAACACTCAGAATTAGTTTGGGGTCTTCAATATAATCAAAATTTACAGCTTGAGTAAATTCATTTAAACTTACTTTTTCCATATAATTACCCTCCTGTTTATTTTTGTAATAAAACTGAAAGTACCGGAAATCAGATATGATATCATATCCGGTTTCCGATTCTCTTTAAAATTAAAAGCCTGTCTACAGACTCGGGTGATATTTGCTTCAAAAAATCCATCGGACGCCGCCAGGCGTCTTTTCTCTTCTCAATCCAGCGAAACCTTTCCGTTTTCCCGTAAAATACAAGCAAAAAAATTGCCTTCTGCCTCCGGCTTTTACAATCGCCGGTCAGCAAAAGGCTTTATATAAGAAAAAGGAACCACATCAAAATATCTTCCGGACGCCGCCAGGCGTCTTTTTCTACTTCCGAAAAATAAAAAAATCCCTTTGTTACCGGCCAGCTTATTCCATTCCACAGCTAACCGGATAACAAAAGGCTCTATATAATAGAGAAGGTACTCACGACACAAATTCTCTCGGACACCGCAGGTGTCTTTTTATTTGCGCGTAGACAACGAGCCGTGCGCGGATGCTTGCATACGCATACGGCGACTGTCCGCGAACGTGAGGAACTCGGAAACGAAAACTCGTAAAACATGTTTCTTATCATTTACAAGTTTATCTATATTATTTTTTATCCAACTTAATTATTTTATTCTTTTTTGCCTATGGCAAAATGACTATCAACTATACTGGATTCATTTTTTCCTTTATTTACTTGATTTTTAGAAATTTTTTTACAAAAACGCATTTTATAATTATGATAATACTGCAACATTACCAGTGTAATCCCGGGGGGGTCCTAAACTTAAAGATATCACACTATAAACCCACACTTACATTACTTCCAAACAATATATTTTTCGAGGTAAAACCCTATGAAAAAGCTGATTTCCTGCAAATATAACTTCGATAACTGCTGTGTGGAACTGAAATTCACCGATAGCAGCATGATTGTGATTAATACGATTGCCGTTGAGAACGAGGTTGCCCGTAATATGTACGAACGATCAGAGCTTGATTCTCTTATCTACAACGCTCCATTGGAGTATGCAGACCTTGTTTTAAATGGCGATCCCGAGACCTATTTGAAAACTGTCACAGAGTATAAGCCCCTTAATTAACCATCTCCCGACCATTCTGACCACAACATTTTGTCAGAATGGTCGGGTTTTAATGTTTGTGGTAGATTTATTCACATTTTTGTGTGATAATTATTGTGGATTTTTATATCCATAGGAAAGATAGTTGGCTGTTTTGTAGATAAATCGAATGATGAACGGAGGCGAAATGCTGTGCAGCTCTTTTATGGAGTACCCGAAGATATTGAAAAATGGATGAGCCTTATTACACAGGTGCGATGGAACTTTCCAGGTCTGGAAACGCAAGAGAAGCTAAACGAACATCGCGACACCGTCCTCAAATTCATGGGGAAGCGACAAGCTATTTGTGTAAAAGAAGAAAATGAGATTGCCGGTGTTATGTTGTTTTCACGAGGACACAATATGATCTGCTGTCTCGCTGTCGCGCCTGCATACCGTCGCCGTGGCGTAGCTACAATGCTCATGGATGAAGCACTTACCAATTTAGACAGAACAAAAGAAATATCTGTATCGACGTTCCGGGCAGATGATGAAAAAGGACCTGCACCAAGAGCGTTGTATGAAAAATACGGTTTTGTTGCAGATGAGCTTATAGAGGAATTTGATTACCCAAATCAAAAATTTGTCCTCCATCCCATCGGTGCAGAGAGAAAAGCCAGACAGCTCGCTATTAACCGCATGGTGCGGGAAATCACCCATATTCTTGCAGATTGTGGGCCTATTATTTATATGTACGGCACGTCTGCGCTGGATGATTTCAGATTAGGTTGGAGTGATATTGACATTTTGGTTTTGACGGAGAAACAAATATCCGAATCGCAGGCAAATTTGCTTGTGGATCTCCGTCAAACTATACTAGCCAAAGAACCAGATAATCCTTATTATCGTTCTTTTGAGGGCGGGATGCTCACTCTGAGTGCATTTCTCACAAACACCACCGACCGAGTGGTTTATTGGGGTACAAGTGGAGAACGAATTACCGACAGGTATTTATTTGATAGTTTTGGCATGGAAGAGCTGATCGAGAGCAGCGTTCTCCTCTATGGGAAGGATATACGAAAAGAACTAAAGTTTCCCACTTTCCATGAACTATATGCCGATGTAAAACGCCACTATGAAACAATTAGAAAATACGCACAAAGCACCGGACGGAGCTTCTATTCCTTTGATTGGATGTTGGATATAGCTCGGTGTATATACACGCTTCACACCGGCAAGATTATTGCAAAAACCGATGCCGCAGAATGGGCGTTGGAAAACAACCTTTGCCCCGATCCGGATGTTCTAAGATTTGCGCTGAAAGTTCATAGAAGTCCGTTAGAATATAAGGACGATAAACAAACCTTCGACTACGCAGAAACACTTGCGGAGCCAATACATCGCTTTGCAGACGTATTGGACAAAGAGCTGAAAAAAAACTACTACTATGAATGATTTAGCATACACGAGAATTTTATCAGAAGATGATGTTGACATTCCTCAACTTTTGGAAATGTATCAACTGCCCAGCATTTCTCAGTTTTTAAGTATCAGCGACAATTATTTTCACTACGTTACTAATACCGAAAGCGTGTATTTCTATAAAGTTTATGAAAACCAAAAACTGATTGGCGCAATACATCTTGAAAAGAACGAAAATTTACTCTATATGGATATTCTGATATTCCCCGAATTTTAGAGAATGGGATTGGCAACAAGGGTAATTAAAGACATTCAAAATGACATTTTCGGACTCAACTGTAAGCGAATTGAATTTTCTATTGACGAGATCAACGGCAAAGGATACGTTCACTATAAGTCTTGGCAGGAAGGAAACCTATGTAGGTCTTATAGATGCAGAATATCTACAAAATATGACCGAAGAAAAATACAAAGTGATAGCACCCAAATGGACAAACAACATCCTTGTCGCCAAGGACGGCGATAAAGTTATCGGATTTGTAAGTTTTATGAGAAATATGGTTTCCATTTTGATGGGACGGTAATTTATCTTTAATTTCTGTTATATTTTTTACTCTGTCAATCATTATTTCCACACGTTTAGATTAATAGCTTACCCCAAGCCCTTTTCTATTGCAAATGCCAATGCTCGAAGTCTATTTACTGTTTTTTTTTGATTTTTCAATATATATGTTATATTCTCAGCAGAGGGTACCTTTTTCACCGGATTTAATATACCTATATCTTTTTGTGATAATATTTCAAATACATTCAACAATTCTTCTAAGGCTGGAGAAACTTCGGTATTTCGCAACAATAAATACATGTCACGGGCAGAAAGACTACCCAGCATATCTTGTTCCTTTTCAAACGTTAAAACTACATATGTAATAATATCCATTTCCCTCTGTCGAGCAGCTATAAGTTCCTCTAGACGTGAAAGTCCATCAGGAACTTGAAAAATAAGAGCAATTTCTTGTAAGCTTAAACCCAACGCACAAGACATTCTTGCAATTTCAATTAATTCCGCATCCGTAATTAATGCAAAACCTTTCTTTCGGGTATGTTTTAGTATAGTATCTCCACTAAATCCCGGTCCAATAATTGCAACATACTCTGCATTATTTTTTTCTTTATGCATATCTATCGCTACATCACTTATGTCACTATGCGACACGCTTCCACTGGATTTAGATTTACCATCTACTATCGCTATAATATTTTTTCCTTCATTATCTTTCCAACGCACAATCACATCTGTATCGCCTGGTCCACCAATTCGTTTTGCATCGAAGCCCATAAAATTAAAAATATTAGCAATGGCTTCTTCAAATGCAACTCCAGAAGCTTTCCCTTCTGCACCAGGATCAATTGCTGCTGTGTGTAATTGTTCAAAAATCTGCGCATTTTTATCTGTTAACGTGTTGGCAGAATCTATACAGTTATTATCTTCATATATTTCTTCTGTTTTTTCACAAGTGCTCTCTTCTGCTAAGGGCAGTTCAGCAACAAAGCATTTACCTAATGGTGTAGCTTTTAAATGCAAATATTGTGGTTCTTCCAAAAGTCCTGCTTCAAGTAAAAATCCTGCAATCCACCTAGCTTTTTCAGTGTTTAATCCATATATTTTTGCTTGAGCATAAAGGTCATTTCTCACAGTATCATTTTCTGAAGCCTTAATCATCTCTCCCACAAAACGCATATGAGCATGAAGAATCCGTACAAAATCTAAATCATCACCTGTCTCACACCATGCTTTCGCTGCAGGTGTTGCAATATAAATATTCCGTCCAACTTCTTCTATAATCCCTGATGCTTTTAGAAAAGGAAGCATTGATTCAGCACTACTCTTTTTAAGATTGAACTCATTTTCAACAAATTGAAATAAATCAGACCTAGATACTCTCTCTAAAGCAAATTGAGTAAGTACACGTAAATTATCAATTCGATTAGGACTAGGAACCCAAATATTATATGTACTGCGTTTCTTGTGCAACTCAGGCATTTCCTTTAGACGATGCAGTAATATCGCAATTTCATGCGGTGGATCTGAAATTGATATATCATTTGTCACTGCTTCAAAAGAAGCAACAATATCCGGAGATACAAGCCTCCAATTCTTAAGTGCATTGTAGCCTTCTTCTGTTACCTACCATTTTCGATTTCCAATACCTTGAATTAATTCCAGAACTTCTAACCAATCCAATCTTTTCCTTGTGTTACTACAATTAGCCCAATCCAAATGATAATTTTTACAAATCTTTTCATCAATTTCCTGAACAGTCCCCGGTTCTACTGCTAAAATTTCAAGGACTTCTCCAAACAATCTAAACTTATTATGCATAAGATCAGCTAAATGTCTTTTGGTCAAATCATTACAAAATACAACACCAATATCCGAAAGTTGCAAGATTCCTGCACGATTACTTACAAGACCAACACTTTTCAAAAAAGGTGCATACTCACGCCATAGTTTTGGTTTGGATATTCCATGTAACTTTGGCATAGTGTCAATGTCAATTGCTTCTCCTAATCTTAGCAATTCTACTAATTGCTTTACCAACAAAAAATATTCCTGTTTTCCACCTAACAAATCAGGAATTGACCATGATTTTTTTCGCCATTCGCTCTTCTGAAATTGAATATCTGTCAAAGTCATATCGACACCCCCATTAGTTTTATCGCTTATATTTTTCTAAATATATATAAAGTAATAGTAACTGACATTAATATGATACTTTAGTACATGCGCAAAAAAGACCAAGGTACTATTCCCGCTTCGATCGAAGCATGATTTTACGCACTATATAAATAGCAATCCTATAAAGCAGAGGTCTCAATTCGCGGTCAGCCTCCTTAAGCTTATCACGAATAGAAATATTCTGTGGACAGTGTTTCTCACACTTGCCGCATTCGACGCACTCTGATGCAAAGCCAGGATCCTTTCGCAATCCCATATTCTGCACAAACCCAAATCTCGCTGACGATTTTTTCTCCATATACATAAGGTTGTAATAATAGAAGTTCCCTGGAATATCCACCCCTTTTGGACAAGGCATACAATACCTACATCCCGTGCATCCAACTTTCTCGCGTTCACGAATAATCATTTTGATCCGTTCGACAATGTTCTGATCTTCCTCCGTCAAATGTCCCGGCATAGCCTCTGATGCAATGCGGGTATTCTCTTTTACCATTTCCTCCGAATTCATGCCGGAAAGCACACAGGTCACTTCCGGCTGGTCCCAAAGCCAGCGAAGCCCCAGTTCTGCCGGCGTATATCCTTTGCTCTCAGAGGCAAGCATTTTCTTTGCCTTTTCCGGCAGAGTAACCAGTTTCCCACCGCGCAATGGTTCCATGATAATGACAGGAATTCCCTTCTCTGCTGCTGCCTGGAGTCCCTTTCTTCCTGCCTGGGTGTGTTCATCCAGATAATTATACTGAATCTGACAGAAATCCCAGTCATAAGCATTGAGGATTTTCAGAAACATTTCTGTATCACCATGGTAAGAAAAGCCGATGTTATAAATACGCCCTTCCGCTTTCTGACGGAGAATCCATTCCTCAATACCAAGGGATTTCAGATGTTCCCATTCTGCGTAATCTGTAAACATATGCATCAGATAGTAATCAATATGATCCGTTCGAAGACGCGATAACTCCTCTCGGAAAATTCTATCAATCGAGGCGGCAGAACGAATGAGATACTGGGGAAGCTTCGTGGCAATATAAACATTTTCCCTGCACTTGTTTTCGTCCAGAATTCTTCCCAGGCACTCTTCGCTGCCTGGATAAATATAGGCCGTGTCAAAATAATTGACCCCTCTTTCAATTGCTAAGAGTACCTCCCTTTCCGCCTTCTCATAGTCAATTCCATTCCGCTTTCTGCTGAATCTCATGCAGCCGTAACCCAGCTGTGATACAGCATTCCCATACCGGTCCAATCTATATTGCATAACTCTCTCCCTACTGTATATTTTCATTAATATATCGTACTATATCTTACAGTGCCTGTCTTGTTTTATACCTCAATTTTTCATTTATTATATTATTTTTCATTTTCTCATTAACTGTTGTATAAGCCCATTTGCTGGTGGAAACTGCGAACATGTAACCGGATAAGAAAAACCATTATTTGATTATTGGATAACGGCAACATATAAAGTGGAAGCAATCCATTTCCATATGTCGAATTAGTAAAATATTTATTATATTGGAAACCAAATTTTGTTGCTTCTTCGATTTTGCATTCTGTTAAAACTACATAAAGAAATTCTCCTTCTGGATAATCCTCTGTAGAGATCCCATTTTTTCCGGAGACATATACAACCCCATTGTCATTTAGATACAAATCAATCTTTTCAAAAAAACACAATACTTCTTCTTCCTGCAGATGAATCAATGACGCACACGCCCAGATTCCGTCATACCGTTCTATCGGCTGGTAGTTCTGAATATCGGAACATACAATTTCTCCGGAAAACACTTTCCGGATTTCTCTACAGAGATTCTTCGATGGTTCCAATGCTATGACCTGATATCCAAGTGTTTGGAAGTAACATGCATCGCGTCCGCTGCCACTTCCCACGTCCAGAATCTTTGCTCTATTTTTAACATGGGAAGGAACCTTTGATACTGTTCTGACATGTCGGCAGAAACTGTTTCCGCCGCATAATGTTCTGCATTGCTTTCGTAATAATTACACATTATCTTATATCCTCAATCTCTAATCGGAAAATCCCATACTTTTTGCCGACTGATAAACCGGAAACATAACCTCTTCCAAACGCCCGGAAAACTCCGCTTCTGACAGACCTTTTTGATAAAGTTTGTACCTGATCTCCTGGTTGTTCAAATGCTCTTTTGCACATGTTTCAAAGGCTTTATGTATTTCTGGATATTCCCACATCAATTCGTAGGACAAATATTCCATTTTACATAATAATGGAAAATACCTGTTCCAGTCCGGAAGGCTGTTGCTTTTACTACTGTTGATGCACCGGGTTGTAGGAGTCAAATTCCACAATTCATCATGTGCCACATAGGACCAGGGTACAAAATGATCAATGGATATATTCTTTTCATTGAGCAGATTATCTCCATAGATTTCATAGACAGGTTTTATGGAAACAAGCATTTTCCAATATTTTTTCACCTTTTCCAGGTCCCGCTCTTTCGGCGGATAAAGCTTGTCCACGATTCCCGGAACGCTAGGGTTCCTTCTCTGAAGATACTGGATCAAATTCAATTCTACCCAGCCCTCTATGATTTCGTAATTCCGTTCAATATAATCTGCCCATTCTTCCTGTATCTGGATCTGGGTATTCAGTCCACTGAATTGCTGAAAATAATACATCAGCCTTTGTTCCTGATTAATTCTTTCCGCAAGATTTTTCCCCGATCTGTTCCACTCTTTTCCTTTCATAGACTCCATAAAAGGCGCCTGCAACCGATAGGGAACATTTTGAGATAATGTCCGCTTCATGGCTATGACTTCTTTATCCTTACATGTCTTCACATATTCCAGAACAACCTCTTTTTTCTCACAGGATTTCATATTATTGATCTTACCCAGCCGGTGAACCACCCGTTCCAGTGCATCATTCGGTCCAAGATTCAACCGATACTCCAAAACCATATACCAGGCATCTGCGATCATTTCATCAATCAATGCTTCAAACGTAATTGTTTTCTGCCCTTCTTTTATTTTCCGTACGATTGCCTGAAACCAGAACAATTTATAACACTCGCTTTTGTTATCGAACAATCTGGAAAAATGGGCAATATCCAATATATCAGAATGTGGTAGTTTCATATCATTTTCCCAGCTCCGTATATTTTTCTTGGCACCGATTCAATCCATTACCAATTAATAAACAATTATCCATAATTATTTCCTCTCTTGTAATACTGAAAATAATATATTACTTTATGATTACTAGATATAGCACTATTTTAAAAATAAGAATTTTCTTTCTTTATTAATTACAATGATATAATCAATTTTATCAGATTCTCATGCTTTTCGCCATCGCTTATTTCCATCTCTTTCCATATCTCCTACAGCTATTTTCTACACCCTTTTTTCAAAGCGACGATTTTTGACACCTCCAGACAAAAAGTAAGAACCCGAAAAGCCTTGCAAAATAAGGCTTTTCGGGCTCTGACACCACAGGACAAAACCATCCAAACGATCTAAGAAATGAATGCTAATTTTTTTATTTTTCTATTTTCCACTTTCCCAACAGCTTACCAAACTGTTTCGCAATCAATCCTACCAACAGAGCTGCTGCCACAGTACCTTCTCTTACTCCCTGCAGTCTCCCAGTGAATACAAATGATAAAATACAGGCGATTACGACCAGTGTCACGTCAAATCCCACCTTCATGTATCCAAACTTTATTTTTGGAAGCACTTTACAGATTGCGAGCACCACTCCCTCTCCTGCCAGCACAACCACTCCTGCTTTAACTTCTAAGCTGACTCCAATAGCTACCAACAAAATTCCGATTAAGCAGATTCCCCACTGCTGCCAGTATGTATCATAACAAATTCCTTGAACTGTATACACAGCAAAATCAGTCAAATATCCAAAGAGAATAGCCACCGGAAGCTGCATAAGCTGGATCAAATGATAATCTTTTCGTAAAATCAGAATCTGTAATAAAATAAATACAATGTGCATCATGATCGTAGCCGTTCCCACAGTCAGTGGCGTAAACAGACTGACCACGTATGGTACACTTGAAATCGGAGAAGTTCCTAAATTTGCTTTAATAGAAAATGCTACGCCAAATGCCATAATCGAAAGCCCCGCCAGAAGCAGCAAATAACGTTTTAAAATGTAAACTGGTAACTTGTTCAATATAATCATCCTCTCTGTCTATACTTTTATTTTAAAATTTTTTGTCTGCAACACACAGGCATTACAGATCACTGTACATAGTATATCTCATATTCACAGCTTTTTCAAAATCAGTTATCACTGTGCCATTTCATCACATTTCGTCCATTTTGCACTATCCCAGCAATCTTTTCCCCATCCAGCTCAAAAACAGAAACGTAGGAAAGATTGCTGATCTGCATATGCTGACGACGTAACAACCGAAAAAATATTTCCCAAGCCATTTACCGGAAACCGGATTTTCGTATTTCAACAGTGTCAGAATTCCTGTCGGATTCCAGCCGCATCTTTTATTTAAAACAATTCTTCTCTGAATTCCAGCCGACTTTCCAAAATGACTTTATATTTCTTCATCCACTTCTCCTCCTTCTTAACTATGAGACCTTTCTTTCATCCTAGTTATATCAACCCCAAATTTCAAGGACAAACCAAGAGCAGTTATCAAAATTATAACATCAAGGGATAATTTGACGGATTAATCTTATGCCAAAAATCGCTATGATGCACTGTGTGGAAATGTGTAACAATGAACCACTCTTCAAATATTGTTTTTCTCCATGCTTCTGCCATATAGGCCTCCTCTCTTAGATCGTAGTTCTTAAGTTTTCTATTTATATTATACATCCTGGTATTTTAACCACTACAGCTCCTTCTTTAGACGTCTTTCTCTTTACTCAAATATTCGCAAATCCGATTACCGAAAATGTTGATTTGTTACCGTTTATGTTCTATAATAATGATGTCGGATCCGATAATACATGATTTCAATCTGGAGGTGTGGTTATGTTTATGGAAGAACGCCATCAAGAAATATTGGATACAATCAAAGCAAACGGTAAAATTACCGTTGCCGAAATTACAGGTAAATACGGCATATCCGATGAATCTGCACGCAGGGATCTGCGAATGCTCGAGCAAAAAGGGGTTTGCAAAAGAACTCATGGCGGTGCCATTTTGATAGGACAGGTCAGTGTAAGACCTCCCGTTGACAGAAATTTTGATAATATGCCTATTTTGGATAACTACAGAGAAATCTCCCGTGTTGCTGCTGGAAAGATCCGTGAGAATGACACGGTATATCTTACCAACGGATCCTTCGGTCATATCATGGTTTCCTTCTTGCCGCGAGATATCCACTTCACTATAGTCGTAAATTCAGTTGATATCGGCAGAGACCTCAGAAGCTTCGATAACATCGATGTATATATCGCCGGTGGTAAGATGCGGCAAAGCGGTTCACTGGTTGATAGTCTGGCCAATGAATTTGTCAGCAGATTGCATTTTGATCTCTGCTTTATTACCGGAGCCGGTCTGACAGCAGAGTTCGGTCTGTCCAACGGCACAGATGAAACGGCATCATTCCAGCGCACGATAATGAAAAACAGCCGCAGCCGATGCCTCATCATACCGAGTTCAAAAATCGGTGTTGATTCCTTTATTAAAGTTTGCGATGCTGATGCCTTTGACTCTATTATCACAGACTGGGATTGCGCTGAAGATCAGATTGCTGCCTTCGAGGAAAAAGGCATCCGTATTACGATTGTTGAGGAACCAAAATGAATCGAGAGCAAAAACTGCGTAATCTGATCCTTGATCGATATACAAGCCTTCGCCGGTTTGCTATCGAAACTGATATTCCATATAGCACACTGATGACTTTGCTGTCTCGTGATATTGGCGGAGCTTCCTTTGATATCATAATCAAAATTTGCCGAAAACTTGAGATCGATCCATTGGAATTTTATTCGGAAAATGATACTCAAAAATAAGCTTTTTGATACCGCCATCCGTCTATACCGATTATATTCTTTACCTCAAACAAGACAGGGCTTTCCCCTGTCTTGTTCCATTTTTTTATGATTTTTTTCATTTTGTATTGACAAATACATCGATATGTGCTAAATTTCATAAAACATTTTCTTGAAAGGAGTACGATAATGACAGTAAAAACTTTTGCATTTCATCATAGCATTATCCCTATGCACGGCGTCAATATTATGTATGGATATTTGTCGGGCTTGTATTGTCGTACCCAAATTTCAGTATAGTCTATCAACGGATTATAAGTTATTCGGATACTGATGGTGCAAGTCGAAGCGATGTTCGGTTTGCACCATTTTTTTAGATTTCCGTATGAAACCGAAAGACTATCGGAGAAACTACTATGAAAGATACGACAAGAATAGCCGATTAGTTTCTAAACACGAAATATGAATGATCGAATGTATGACCTTTCGTTCGGGACAAAGAAATTCGATCATCTTCCGTTTACAAGCGGATATCTTGAATGGAAAGGGGAATCAATATGAAGAAAACATTTGTCATAATATTAGGACCGCACGCCGTAGGTAAAATGACCGTTGGACAGGAGCTTTCCAAAATCACAGGACTTCGCCTGTTCCACAATCACATGTCGATTGAACTGGCTCGTAAACTTTTTACACCCAACGAAATGGATGAATTTCAATCACTTAACCGCACAATACGTCAGAATGTATTTGATTTGTTTGCAAAAAGAGAGCTTCCCGGACTGATCTTCACATATATGTGTGCTTTTGATCTTCAGGAAGAATTAGACTATCTGGTAGGTCCCATTGAATTATTTAAATCGAATGGGGCCAAATGCTGTGTCGTTGAACTCTGTGCCGATTTTGATGTTCGCCTGATCAGAAACAAGAGTGAGAATCGTCTGCTTCACAAAGAATCAAAGCGCAATCTTGATTGGAGTGAATCGGAAATGAGAGCAACTAGCGAAAAGTATCGCCTTAATTCCTATGAAGGCGAAAAACTGCCGTTTGAAAACTATATGAAACTCGACAACACGAATATTGCTCCAGACGAAGCGGCAAAGATGATTAAAACTTACTTTGCAATCGGGGAGTAACGAACCGAAAGGAGTGTTACTATGATATTGAAAGAAAAGAAAATAACTTTGAAAAACAGACAAACAGCGCTCTTAAAAGCTCCGTGTGTTGAAGATGCGGAAAAGATGTTGAATTACATAAGGAAGGCTTGCGGAGAAACTGATTATCTTTTGCGCTATCCTGAAGAATGGAATATCAGCGTAGAACAAGAGGAAAATTGGATAAACCGTCTTCGTTCATCGCCGGATACATTAGCAATAACCTGCTATGTTGATGGTAATGTTGTCGGAAACTGCGAGATCACTTTCAGAACTGGCATAAAGATATCCCATCGGGCAACAATTGCCATTGCCATTCTCAAGGATTATTGGAACCTTGGCATTGCTTCCGCTATGTGTCAACTACCCCAACCTATAGAGGTTGGAGCTTGTAACTACCCTGTGGTATAACGGATTACTCCTTCCACATTTCGTCGTCTATTATTACTAACAGAAGTGGTGTTACATCATGGGATGGCTGACAACATCCCTCACAAACTAGATATACTGGTTTGTGTCTCTATGAGGTACTCAATTCCCATCCGATAGAGATTCATTGCAGCAATACGGTCATCATTAGAAGTATACCCGCAATTCTTACAGCAGAAAATATGTTTTTGCTTATTTCTGTTGTTCCTATCAATGTGACCACATTTGGGACATGTTTGACTCGTATAACGAGGATTTACTTTAATAACCTTCTGACCATGTTCGTTCGCTTTGTAAATAAGTTTTTGTTCCAAGTCATAATAAGACCATGATACAGAAATATATCTATCTTTTATACGAACACGCTCTGTTGCAGAACGAATGCCACTCAAATCTTCGATGACATGAAGCGTACCTTTCGGGCTTGATGTAACGAGTGCCTTACTGATACAGTGATTTACATCTTGCATCCAACGGTTTTCTCGCTGACCAATCGCTTTCAGTCTTCTTCGAGATGAAGGAGTTCCTGCCTGCTGAAGCTGTTTGCGTAAATTTTTATAATGAGCACGCCTCTGTTTTATTTCATTCCCATTAAAAAATGTTGTTTTACCATTACTGTCATAGGAAGAAGTGATAAACCTAATTCCCCTATCATGACCAACAACATTACATATATCTGCTTCTTTTATTTCATTCCCATCATAATTTACAGATATATGTAGGAAAAACTTACCGTGCTTATAAACAACCTTTGCAGTTCCAAAACGGAATACGGATTTATCAAAATACTGTTCCATACCTGATTTTGCATAATCTGCTTTAATACGTCCGTTTAAAGTTCCTACAGAAAATTTTTCACGATTAAGGGAATAATCCCGATTCCATGATAATGTCATCTGTGGAGTATTATATTTACACATTACCCAATCATGTCCGTTTGCTTTATTCGTTTTGTAAGAGCCTATAACCGTACGAACGGCGTTACAAGCCATCTGTGATGGTAAATGATATTCAGAACGAACGGTATGATAAGTATGTTTCTGTACGGAAATCTGTGATAAATCCTCTGTGGTGTAAACATAACGGGAAATGTAATTACAAGCATCAGAATAAGCTCTCATACTATCAAGTAAAAGAGTTTTATCACTTTCTGAGATATAGATTTGTAATTTAGCCGTTTTAGTCAATTCCATAATATAACACCACCTGTTTTCACTAAAAATATTATATCATACAATTCAGAGAAGAACAATATGATACAAATAAAAAATCAGCGATTCCTCCCCCCACTTATTTCATTGAAGTGGGGGATTCCTCGCTAAAATCGGTTGAAAACCGACTCTTTAGAAGTTTACCCCAAAGTGGGATTGGTTAAGTGGGCTTTTTGTATAAAGAAGGAGGAGATTCCATTAATCCTACCTGATTAAAAATAAAAATATGTATTTATTTGAAAAAAAAACGGTACCGGTGAATATCGGGAAATTCCCGATATTCTGGGATGAATCTGGAGTACTCTTACAGATTCCTTCCCCCGGTTCCGGAGCCTTTCCGTTCTATTTTCAACCCTTTCTGTTCAACCCTCTGTTGTCCAGTTTTGTTGTTTTATTTCGAACTAAGGCCCTTAAAATATCTGCTTTTACAGATCGGGTGCACATACTCACTCGGACGCCTGTGGCGTCATTTATTGTTTTGTATTCTTATTTGTGTTGTATCGTATTTTTGTTCTGTCAGGAACAGATCTTTTCTTCGCGTACATCTTCTGGTTGTTTCTTATCGGCTTTTTGATAAGTCTCACCATCTTTCATATTCTCGTAAGGTACAATACAGTCTACCAGAATTCCCTGTTTTCCACGCTCGATCAAATAGGCTTTTCCCGTCGGCATAAGTAAAACGTTTTCTTCATACTTATTTGCCCGGTAAGCAATATATTTAGCGGTTTCAATATCCTGTCCGCCCAGATACAGAAGATGATCACAATTTGTGATAATCGTATTCGCCTGCTCTTTGGAATACATTGTCTGCAGTTGTGCGAGACTCTGTAAAATGATACTGATGGAAATATTTCTGGACCGTATTACCGAAACAAGCTTTTCAAAATTTTCAATGTACACATTGGAGGCAAAATCATCCAACATAAACCGTACCGGTATCGGAAGCCTTCCGTTCTCCATTTGATCCGCTGCCAGACACAGATTCTGAAATGCCTGCGTATAGAACAGATTTGCTACCTGATCTGCGTAACGATCCGTATCGCTGATATTTAAGAATACCACTTTTTTGGTTTCCCATAGTTCCGATAACCGCAACTGTTTTCTGCTCTGTCCCAATTTGCCGAAGATCATGTCCATTTCCCTATAGTCAAAGGGATCCAATGCTTCTGCCAGAAACTGACAGATACATCCCCAGGTTTTGTCTACACTCATAACTCCGGAAAACATCCGAAACTTTCTTGTGGCAAAACTATGCGGATGCAGCATACACCAGGTTTCAAATTTTTCTGTATTTTTTTCTTCTACCAGCTGGCGGTATAACTCTACAACTGTTCCGATATGGTGATCTCCATCCTGAAAGGCTTCCAGAGTGAACGCTATCAGAAAGGACAATACCGTTCGCGCACTTTCTTCCCAAAACGGATCATCTTGGATCCGGTTGGGCAACAGAGACTTGGACAGAGAGATAATATCCTTATTATTATATTCTTCTCTCCCGTTGTGCACATTTTTGCGGACATAATCCAGCGGATTATACGCTTCTGACTGATCCGGATTGACAAAATCCAATACCGAAACGTCATATCCCTGTTCTTGGAGTTCCGGCTTCAGCAGCCGGATCAATTGACTTTTTGTGTCTGTTATGATCATATTCCCATATCCCAGACGGATATTGGGAATTACATAGCCACCGGTTTTTCCTGTACCGGAACCTCCGATGATCAAGTCGTTGTTATTGTATCCGCTCTTGATGTCATCATTGGAAATCGGATGGTCCATTCCTAACATTCTGTAACCCTTTTTATTTTGATTCTTGTTGTATTTCATAAGATTTTCCTTTCCTTTATTATGATAAGATTTCAGTTGCAATACCCAGTTTTACTGCATCTTCCGCATTAATATAGGTATCATATTTTGTTTTACGGTATACCTGTTTCATTGACATGCCGCTTCTTTCGGCTATGATGGAAGCCAGCTTTTCTCTTACATCCAAAAGCTGATTCAACCGTTCCTGGATCTCATGAGGTTTCTTTCCGCTCACACTGCCTGAAGCAAAACTGGGATCGTGGATCATTACCCGGGAATTTCGAAGCATTTTTCGTTTTTCCCCTGCCAGAAAGAGAATAGCACCCATGCTGGCCGCACAACCCACACATACCGTGTATACCGGAGACTTCATAATTCCGATATAATCATACACAGCCAGTCCGCTGTTCACATCCCCGCCCGGACTGTTGATGTACAGAACAACCGGTTCTCCCGGTTTCGTTTTTTCCAAATACATAAGCTGCTTGATTAGATCTGTAGACGTAACTGTATTGATCTCTTGGGTCAGAAAAATTTCTCTGTTCAGCAGCATTTCATCTTCAAGTACTACCGTCTGCATTCCACGCATCGTTTCTTTTAAAATATTGGGTCTCATCGTTTCATTTTCCTTTCATCTCATCTTTTTATTCTTTTTTTCATTACCTTTTGGTTGCTCTCCATTTTTTGACATACATTTTCATATGTATATTTCTTTTGAAGAAAATAAGGACGGAATATTTCCAACAGCAAGAATTTAACAATCTTATTTCCCAGTTGGACGGCGGCTTCCCCAATCACGCCTTCCTGAGTCATACAGTGTTCTTCAGCATAGTTCAGTAATTCTCCAATGGTTATCTTCTCCATCTGGGGCACTTTCTTTTCCAATTCAATAAATGCATTGAGATAACCAACGGAATAATGAATGTCCTGATTTTGTGTTCGCTCATTAATCAGTGTCAGGTACAAATCCCGCACAGGAATGTGCAAAAATAAGTCCTGTATCATATACGCATTCGCCATCGTTGACTGACCACTCGTAAATTCACTGATACTCATTTTTTTTTCATTTCTGTTGTCCACTTTCTCTCCTCCTCTTCTCTCTTATGCCATAAAGTCATGAAAATCATGAAAATATTGATACATTCCTGCAAATACACACAGTACATTCCGTATACCAAAGGTATCATCCGATGGCATCCGGCGCAGGTCTTCATCCAGAATCGTAAGAACTTCACCGAAAGAGAGCTCCATAAATGCCGGATAATTACAGGGAATCAATTTTTTCCTGCCTGCAAACTCGCGATAAATCTGAAGCTGTGGATTAGTTTTTCTTTCCCATTCTTCTTCTTTATTTTTGTAATCATAAGAAAACATTTTTCTAAAGGGAATATTCCACATAAGTTCTAATAAAGTTAAAATACTTTCCGGTTCTTTTACCATCTCGTAAAGTGAAGTTTGTCTGAATTGTTCAAAACTCATTTTTTGAACCTGCATATTTTCATCCATAAAGCCATTTCTCCTTTCCATTCCATTTGCGACTGTATATGTATAAAAAATATATTAAATTTAAAGAATTTATCTTTTCTTGAAAAAACAGTACCGGTGAATATCGGGAAATTCCCGATATTCTGGGCAGACTCTGGAGTACTCTTACAGATTCCTTCCCCCGGTTCCGGAGCCTTTCTGTTCTATTTTTCAACCCTTTCTGTTCAACCCTCTGTTGTCCAGTTTTGTTGTTTTATTTCGAACTAAGGCCCTTAAAATATCTGCTTTTACAGATCGGGTGCACATACCCACTCGGACGCCTTTGGCGTCTTTTACAGTTATTTATTTTTTTGTTGTGGTTTTGCATTTTATGTAGTGGTTTTATTTCGTATTGTTTTTTTGTTGTACGAAAAAATCTACTGTTCCAACCGATGGCAACCACACCACCGTTGGAACAGCAGACTCTGCACGAAAGAAATATCTGAAAGGAACAAACGAAAGAAAGGTCATCAAAAAGGAGTATTATATCTTCTTTCGTGCAAGAAAGGGGTTCATCATGTTATCACAACACCATAATTTCACCCGGACGCCTTTGGCGTCTTTTTGGTTTTATCTTTTGTGTTGTGTTTTTGTGTTGTATTATTTTGACTACAACAAAAAGCCTGCTGCCCCAACCGATGGCGACCATACCACCGTTTAAGACAGCAGACTCTACACAAAGAAGGAGACTGTTCCACTCACCCGAAAAAGAGTGGACTATTATGAGACTATCACAACCAACACTATTTCACCCGGACGCCTTCGGCGTCTTTTATGTTTTATCTTTTGTGTTGTGTTTTTGTTATATTATTTTTTTGTTAATATAACAACAAAAAGTCTGTTGCCTCAGCCAATGGTGACCATACCACCATTTAAGACAACAGACTCTGCGCAAATAAAAATAAATAAAAAGGAGATTGTCCCACTCACCAACAAAAGAGTGGACTATTATGCTACTATTACCAGCAGCATGATCACATTATCACATTGTTTCACCCGGACGCCTTTGGCGTCTTTACTGTTTTATCTTTTGTGTTGTGTTTTTGTTGTATTATTTTTTGTTAATATAACAACATTTATTATTATAACAACCAAAAAGTCTGCTGCCCCAACTGATGGCAACCATACCACCGTTCAAAACAGCAGACTCCGCACGAAAGAAATATATGAAAGGAACAAACAAAAGGAAAGAAAGGTCAACAACAAAGATTATTACATCTTCTTTCGTGCAAGAAAGGGGTTCATCATGTTATCACAACACCATAATTTCACCCGGACGCCTTTGGCGTCTTTTATTGTTTTATCTTTTATGTTGTTTTGCTTTTTGTGTTGTTTTATCTTTTGTGTTGTATTATAGTATTATAATAATATTTATGTTATTATATTGTTTTAATTATTCTTTTTTGCCTACGGCAAAATGAATAATGACTATACTGTTTTTTATTTTCATTTTTTTACAGGAAATATTTTCATTTTTTTTACAAAAACGCTCTTTTTATATGTTGGGTACCTGATAATACTCCAGTTTCACTCCCAAAACCTCATCTCTTCCCAACTCTGTTTCTCCCCGAAGCAATTCATAATATGCCAATTTATTTTGCGCCTTATAATACTCCAGAATCCCCACAATCTTTTCTACTCGTGTATTCCATTGTCGCTTTTTCAAATACGGATTTTCTGTCCAATCCAGATCCAGAATTTCAAACATACCTTTCCGACTTTGCTTTTCAGAAATAAATCGGATAATCGTACTCATCTGTTTACCACTATACTGTGCCCGTACAGGAGAAGACAAAATCAAGCGCCTGGCAAGAAAATGTTTTAATTTCATATTTTCAATGGAATGAGGTAATTTTTTTCCGTTGACGGATACCTCCAAAAGATTTTTGGGAACGGTAAAAAACTGACCATTTGTCAATTCCGCATATTGGTACAGAGGCGGTGTGTCCAGAACACGGTATCCGTTTTTTCCATCTTTCTTTAAGGGTAAAAAATTCCCTTCCAAAACAGGAACAAACGCTTCATCCACAATTCCACGACCTATTTTTCCCTTGCTCCAGTCGATACGGATTCGGCACCGGCTCATTTTTTCCAAACTTTCTGCAATACAAAGTCTTTTATCATTTCCTTCCTTTGTTTTTTGGGTCGGCTTCATCGTAGCATTCTCATCACCGGAAAGGAGTGTAAGAATATTTTTCGGATAAACTTTAGTCTTTCCCCAACACCATAACGTGTATACTGCATCCGCAACCATCAAATCAAAATAATCCAAGGTTTGATCCAATATAAAATCTACCGTCCATTTCTTTCCGCCTTCTCTGCTAACCTGTACCGTACATACTTCCCCACAACAGTAATTTCCCTTTCTGATCTCTTTGCTCACTTTTGTTTCATTCGTATACAATACATCAATTTCCCGGATTCGGTTCAGAAACTGTTCCTGAATCCTTACGATATCCGAATGTCCTTTTCCCGGATCATCCTCTTTGAAATACCTTCGAATCCAGTCGGAAAGTTCCGCGCTATCTTTGTCAGCCCCCATCTCGGCATATTGAATCATCGCCTGCAGCCGACGTTTTGCCAAATCAGCAATTATACGATTCATTTCATCCTCATAATGAAGTTCCTGTATACCAGCCTGCAGCATTCCAAATAAACTCTTCACATCCGATGGCTGATAGAAAAGAACACACTCGGCAGGTGCTCCGTCACGTCCGGCACGTCCTACCTCCTGATAATACCCTTCCGGATCCCGGGCAATATCAAAATGAAGGACAAAACGGATATCTGCCTTATCAATTCCCATTCCAAACGCATTGGTTGCCACCATAATCTGATTTTCGCCATTCAAAAACGCCAGAAAATTCTTTTTCTTTTCCTCCTCTTCCAATTCGGCATAATAACGGGATACTCTGTAATTCTTTCGTTTTAATTTTTCATACACTCTGTCCACATGTTCCACAAGGCTGCAATATATGATACCGCAATCCTTCGGATGAGATCTTAAAAACGCATAAATGGATCGATATTTTACCATTGTTGTCCGGCAGTGTTTCACGGATAGGGTAAGATTGGTCCGGTCATATCCTTCATTGACGACATACGGCTCCTTCATCTGTAAAAGCCTGATCACGTCATTTTTAATATATTCCGTAGCTGTCGCGGTAAACGCAGCAATCGGCGGACGGCACCCGGTCATCTGAAAAAATCTGGGGATTTTGACATATCCGGGCCGGAAATCATATCCCCACAGAGAAATACAATGTGCTTCGTCAATGACCAACAAACTGATATTCAGCTGCTTTGCAAATCGGACAAATTTCGGTGAGATCAGGCGTTCCGGAGACAGATATAATATTTTACATTTGCCTTCCAGTGCATCCTGCATAATCTTACGTCGTTCCTTTCCCACCACTTCACTGTTCAGACAGGCTGCCGGAATATTTTGTTTCAGCAAATGGGTAGTCTGATCCTGCATAAGTGCAATCAATGGGGACACTACCAATGTGATACCCGGCAATTTCATTGCCGGATACTGATAACATAGGGATTTTCCTGCACCGGTCGGAAGCACAGCCATCACATCCCGTCCATTCAAAATTTGCTCAATAATTTCTCTTTGTGAATATCGAAATTCCTTGACCGGAAAATATTTTTGCACATCTGTAAGCAATTCTGTTTTCTGCTCCATCCCAATTACCATACCTTTCTTCCTGATCGAATCCATAAAAATCCCGGCAACATACTGGAAATATTATCTCTTAGAATACCAAGTCGGTACAGGATTGTTCATAGTATCATACCAGGCAAGAATCTCTTTTGCCTGATTGCGCATCCCTTTTATCTCCTCTTCTCCAAACGGGATAGCCCAATATAAAGAAGAAAGCGTATTGCTGGATATGTACAATGCAAGCAGTTTCCAGAATGCAAGAGGAACCTCTCCATCAAAATATCCGTTTACCATACCAGATGAAAACTGAGGAGATTTTTGCGCACACCAGACAATACGATTAAACTCCTCCCAGGGATCGCCGTAGTCGTCACGATCAAAATCAATAATATACAATTTACCGGTTTTGTCTATCATCATATTTCCAATATGATAATCTCCATGCTGATACGTCTGCGGTCTATTTTTTAACAAATGCCGGTTTGCATTTATATAGTCAATAAATGCCTGTCCATTTTCGTATTTAAGAGGACATTCGGTATATTTTTTGATTTTGCGATCCATTTTACGGTTAAAACGAGTCGCCCAATCTTCCTGCGTTTTTGGAGCTGGTATGGAATGTATCGTTTTAAGAATCCGACCGGCTTCCAAACCATATTCATACTGTTTGGTATCCGAAAATGTGTTCATACACTCTTTTCCATCGACACCATCTATCCAACTCTGCATCGAATAGACTCCTTCCTCACAGACACCAAAGACAATGGGCTGACACATGGGAACCCCCAGGCTTGCCACTTGTTTCATTCTATTAAATTCTGATTGTTTTTTATCATATTCTTCCATAGCAGAGACACGCATAAGATACCGTATTCCATTTTCATCGGTTACACAGTATTTTTTATCCTTTGACCAGCCTTTGTTAATCTGTTTTCTTGTTACAATCTTCATGAAATCCTTCCTCCAATCCCCATTGGTCTTTTCAGATGCTTTCTTTTTCGGCATACATTCTTAATAGTATACCACAAAAAAACATTCCCTGAAATCGACAACGTCCGCAGATCCTATGAATCTGTGGACTTTATTCTGAAAAAACGTTGGCTTACTCTATTTCTGACAAATTCATGCCCTCTTTATTTTATCCAAACTCTTCCCTCTGACAAGTTCATCAACCATTTTGTCCAAGCAATGGACTTCCAGCATCAGCAGTTAGCGGTTCGTCAATATTTTTCCCCCTTGATGACACCTCTGATCTGCTTTTGTTTTGGATTAAAACACGACACCTGTACAAAAAACGCACCATATATAACATCAGAATTCAACTGTCGTAATATAGATTTATCCTTTAAACTGTACCCAATCAGCCGACTAACGCTTTCTATCCCATTTTAAGTATTACATTCATCCGCTGAAATCTCTATTTTCCATTTACATCTTCTGTATACCGCAACTATTCCAGCTTCAATTATTCATTTACTATCAGATACCATCATAATCTTTTCTACCAACAATCCGATAAACTCCAGAAAAAATCAGGCTTCTTCTGCTTCTCCTGTTGGAATTCCATTTTTCTCAGAAACATATACAATCCCATTATCATTCAAATACATATTAATTTTTTAATAAAGTAATTTTTCTTCCTACAGATGAGTTAATGATGCATACGCCAAGATCCCGTTCTATCGACTGATAATTCTGAATATTGGAACAAATAACCTTTCCCAAAAAACATTTTGAATCTTTCACACAAGATTCTTTGACGACTCTAAATCAATCATCTGATATCCATATGTTTGAGAATAAGATGCATCACATCCACTACGGCCTCCCACATCCTAAATCTTTGCACCATCCTTGAGCAGAAGAAGATATCTTTGATACTGCTCTGACTTATCAGTAGAAAATATCTCTGCCACATAGCATTTGGCATTGCTTTCATAATACTTACACATACTCTTGCATCCTTAGGCTCCAATTGAAAAATCCCATAAATACTTCAAAAAGTATACATTCCGACTCACATCCCCGCGAGGGGGATGACTGACATTTTGGATGGAAAGAAATCTCTCTACTCAATATTTCAACTCATATCCCCGCGAGGGGGATGACTATCATCTATTTCACAAAATAATTCCATTACATAATTTCAACTCACATCCCCGCGAGGGGAATGACGCTATTGTTTTTTTTGATTGTTTACAAATTGAAATTTCAACTCACATCCCCGCGAGGGGGATGACCTGACACAATACAACCAAATAAATTTTGTTTGATTATTTCAACTCACATCCCCGCGAGGGGGATGACAAAACCGCAAAAGTTTTTGATGCTGCTCCAACTGATTTCAACTCACATCCCCGCGAGGGGGATGACCATATTGTCTATTGAGGGATCTATAGAACCATTGTATTTCAACTCACATCCCCGCGAGGGGGATGACTATTTCCATCTGATCCATAATGGAAATGCAATGATTTCAACTCACATCCCCGCGAGGGGGATGACCGCAATATTTTGTGTTTTCATCAAATTCAAGCACAAAATATTGTCTTTTTTAATAAATAATATATAAAATACTCAGAATATATATCATTTATCAAGCTTAACAAAGTGCGAATCTCATTTCAAAATATGCTTACCTAAAATTCGCACTATAAAACACAATCAAACCAACAATGTTTCATTCAGATCATAACTTTCTTTTATTCCATAATGTTCAACTTTATTCTTATATTTATCACCTAAATAATAAAAACGCAAGCTATCTTTCTCTATATCGATAATTTTTAATAATATTTCTTTCACTACTCTGGCTTTCGCAGTATCCATAATGCACTCAAATACAGAGTTTTGCACTCGCCTTCCATAATTTTGACATTCCTTTGCCACTTTTCTGAGCCTTTTTTTACCAGCAGCAGTTTGAGTATTCACATCGTACGAAATCAAAACTAACATATACTCACCTACTTCCACATAAACACAGGATATTCATCCAAGTCTCCTCTTATAAATCTTGCCAGCAAAAGGCTTTGAACATAAGGAATTAATCCCCATTCTACCTTTTCTTCCAAAAACGGATGTTTGATCATTTCTTTCTTCTTATTCTGCCAGGCATTTAAAATTACTTTTCTTCCATTTTCACTAAGCAGCACAGCATTATTCTCTTTTTTCACAAAATCAGATACTTTAATCATTCGCCGATTGATTACTGTCAATACAAATCGATCAGCCAGTACTGCCCTTAGTTCTTCTAACAAATCAAGGGCTAAAGAGGCTCTCCCCGGATGATCACAATGCAAAAATCCGACATACGGATCTAAACCAACTGAAGACAATGCTGACGTACAGTCATTCGCAAGAAGCGTATATACAAAAGAAAGCATTGCATTCACATTATCCATAGGGGGTCTCCTGTTTCTTTCTTTAAAGAAAAAATCACTTTTATTATGTAAAATCAAACTATCCAAAACAGAGAAATATTGACTGGCGGCCTTCCCTTCAATTCCTCTAATTGAATCCATGGTATCCGTATACCGCAACTGATTAATCGCTGTATCAAGATTCAGACTGATACTCTTGATTTTTTCTACATCTACCTGCATGGGATGATCTCTCGTCGCACGTTCCAATACCCACTTACTATTATATATTTTACCTATAATCATATTTCTCGCAATCGAGACCGCCCTTGTCGGATCATCTGAAATCCGATACTGTTCCTTTCTCAACACAACATTTCCTTTAATTTCTCCTGTTACACTTGCAAGAAAATGTCCTGTCTGGCTCATAAAACATAATGAAATACCCTTCCGCGCGCATTTTCCCATGAGCGCAGGACTAGCACCCGTATATCCAAATGTCACAATGCCCTCAAGATTATGCAGAGGAAATCTCGCTACAGTTTCTCCCTTTTCCAGAACCACGACATTTTCTCCATCTAATGACAAATAGCGGTCTGATGAAATAACATAAAGTGTATTTAACAGTCTTTTCATATGTCTTTATCCTTTAACTTATTTTCAATATAATCATGCACTGATATATTTTTCATCAATTTGGGTAGACAAATATCTTTCAGAGAACAGGCGTTACAGCTTTTACTTCTTTTTACTTTAGGAGTATGTTTTCTAGAAAACATTTCATGCATCTGAGTGCATATCATCTTAACCTTATTTCTTATTTCATCTGTAATCTCCACCGCTTCCCTCTGCCTTGTTGTTCCGTAATACAAATAGCCCATTGGTATTTCAGTACAAAACATTTCTTCCAGACAGATCACCTGCGCCGCAAGCTGCAGTCTGTCAGCATCATTTGTTTTACCTTCACCATGCTTATACTCTACAGGAAAAATCTGATATGCCCCCTCACGATTATGTAAAGCAATGGCTCCAGCACTCTCCTCTTTGCAAATTACAAACTCCACTACATCGCAAATGCCACTGATTCCCAATTCTTTTGAAAAAACTCTCATTTCTCTTGAAATCAATTTATTTTTTCGGCTTTCTAATAATGGACCATGGTGTGCTCTACTATGCATAATATTGCCTTCGATTGTCCTAAGATTATCTTCCCATTGATTTTCAATATGAATCAACGCCCATTGACGCTTACAAAAAGAAAAGTGCTGAATTCCTGATAACATCAAGTAGTCTTCTTCCTTATATGCCATCATACTCCTCCGGGATTAATCCTGGCAGCTCATGCTTTATGATTTCATAATCGTCAATACTCTTTATCTCTGTTATATCCTGATTTTTCTTTTTAATTTCTATACTTTCATGTACTTTCCTGGATGAATACTGCCCTATTTTGCAATTATGCTTCCACCAATATAATTTATATATGGACATACTTCCATCCGGTCTTGCTGAAGAACTATCATTTACAAACAGAGTACGGATCGCTTCTTTAATTTTTTCAGCATCTTCTTCTGTAAATCCTGTTTTTTCCGCCAATTGAACATTGATACTTCCTTTCAGCTCATACACTCCGAAATCCACTCTGTGTTTCATTCCCATTGTATCAGAAGCTTTTCCTTCTATATCCTCACTATTTACACTTTTTGTAATCTGAATACTTGTTATATCTATAGGATCAATACTAAAAGCAGGATGAATCGAAACCGGACCTCTGACCCCCAGTGAAAGTTCTGTATTTTTAAAAGCAAATACTTGTCCGAAACTTCTCACATCCATCCATTCACGGCATGCAACCTCATATGCTTTCTCTTTATCAGCTTTCTTTCCTTTTTTCAATTCTACTTTGAATTTTTCGTTTCCTTCTGCCCTTGCCTTAAGACTTTTAAATTCATCGGTTTTACGATCTTCTGACTGAACAAAAATATTTTCTCCTGCATCCTGCAGACGATTTCTTATCTTTCTCTTTAAACACACATCAGAAATTTCACCCATCCCGTCATATGTTGTTCTGGGCATATTTCCATTTAAAGGATCTCCGTTACAATTTGCATTTTTCACAAGTATAATCGCTTTAAAATCAATCTTATTTTGTAATACTGTCATCTTTTACATTCTCCTTTTCATTCTTTTTTTCTATAGCATCCATAATAAGCTTTCTTCTTTGACTGTCAAATCCCAAACAGAACATACCATCCAGATTTCTTTTTTTTCTAAATTCATCGCCATCAATCTTTTCCGATATCTCACCAAGAAGATCATACAAATATTTTCCCTTTCTCCCCAGCTGATTTTTATAGATAGACAGTTTTCTATTGATTTCTCCCCATGCAACACACGGTTTCTGGGAATAACGCGTATAATACCGCATCGCTGTAGTCGTTCGAATCATGTTCTTTTTGTCTTCTTTCTCCCTAAGAGCCCAGCTTTCTATTGCATCAGCAACTGCAAGCAATCTTCCACAGTTATAATCCAGATCATCGGTTTCTCTTATCTCCATTGTCCACTCCTCTTTTCTATAATCTGACAAATATTTTCTATATAATGCACAGGCAATACCCAACACCTGTTTCCACAGTGTCAGTGTACTATAATTTTGTGGAAACTTTGCTTTATGCACAGCAGCCCGCACAATATCTTTTGGGATCTTTCTACCGTCACTTATACATGGCAATATTCGCTCAACTGTATTCGCTAAAATCTTATCATTACAATCCAAATCTCCATTTCGGTCAGTTCCATAAACAACTTTCGCAATAGTGCGTGGAGAAGGTGCCCCTTCATAGAAAACCCATTCTTTTTCTTTATTCCTGTAACGATCTCCCCACGCACACGTTCTATGCCATTTTTCAATATTATCAATTAGCTCATTACAGTCATATTTCCCATTATATTCTCTATAGAAGACAATAGCCAGTCTCCCGGTTGTAGCAGCATCCAGACCTGCCAATACAAGCTGGGTATCTTCCCTTATTTCTCTCTTATATCCCAGCATCGCCATTTTAAATGCTTCGGATATCCTTTCTCCAATATCTTCTTCGTCAGAATATTGAAAAATGATATCAGCAGTATTTCCCAATATCGGAGGGACTCTTTCCTGTTTCTTTCCCCACAGAACAAAATATTTTTCTCCAACATGAACACCATAATTTTTCAGCAGAAATCGCAGCGCATTATGTGCCTTTTGGGATACCATATATCCTATACCGTAGATTTGCTCCGGGTCGTCTACCCTCCCGCGGTACGTAAAATTTGTTTTATCATTTGCTGAAATCAATTTTGCTTTGTCTCCGCTGTTACGAAGTTTAGACGGATGTTTCACTGATGTCTTTGTCAGCTGTCCCGTAACATAACAAAAACCTGTGGTTTCCTTCTGGCTCAGATAATATTGAATAAATTTATCTTGGATGCTATCATTTTCCCAAAATGCACTCCTTTCTCCAGGCACCAATATCCGAAACCGTAGAAAGGCTTCTTTCTGATCTCCTACAGACATTTTTATCCCATCTGCTTTCTCCCATTTTTTTGTAAGCAGTCCAGAAGCATTTACAGAAAATATTCCGGCATTAATGAGATCTGCTGTCAATGAGTCTTTTTTTAGATATTCATATAAAATTTTTATCTGCAGGATACTATACTCAGATTCACACCATTTTTTTAATCCATCCATATAGGCCTTATGAAATTCGCTATTATCTTCTCCACAGTATTGTTCATAATCACCTGCCAGATATTTTAGTTTATCAAACAATGGGTGCGGTGCCACCCCAGAACTTCGACTTGCCGAATCTTCTGTTACAGGTATCTTTGTCTCTGAGAAATCCTTTTCCACAAAACAGGCACGTTGAAATTTTCCATCCTTATCCAGACTAACTTCAATATGTGCATTTTGTGTAGATTGGGCTATTTTTAGTAGTTCCCTCTCCCCGCTTTCCATCAGATGTTCATATGTATCATACAACACCTGCATCAATGCCATTTATATCACCTCCCCCATCACATACTTCATCCGCAACACATGTATAGTTCACTTTGTTTACAAATTTTTTTGGCTTCATTTTTCTAATAAAAATTTTCTTTTCACACTCTTCCGGTCTGCAGAAACGAATCACCCCGTTTTCCATTTTAGGATACCAGAATAGAGCGTTTAATTCTTCTTTTCCATTATCTTCCGGATAACTGAATGAATGGAACATGAGACCAAAATCCATCATTCCGGCATTATCATAATATCCTTTTTCTTCTGGATTTCCCTCCTCTATGTATGCCTGACATTCTCTTGTTCCCAGATAAATATCTCTCCTCCCGCCCCGTGATAACGCACGCTTAGCCACAAAGAAATGTTTATTCTCATTCCAATCATTTTTCAATTCCGGATATGCCTGATTCCACTCAAAATGAAAGGTTACAAGATATGACACGTCACTAAGATAGGTATAATACGCAAGGTCATTTCCACCATCATATTTAATCGGACGCATTCCCTTACGCTCTGTTCTAATAGGATTTAATATTTTTACTTCTGTAATGATCATTCTGAGACATGGTTTCCAATATGAGCTTTCAACAATCCCTTTCAGAGCTTCATAGGTCGGAATCATCAAACTGGATTTTTCACCACTGATTTTTGTCATCGGATCCGTAAAGAGCGCATATTTCCCGGAAACTTTCATGGTAAGTTGATTTGATTTCATAACTCCTCCTTTCATGTTTATATTACTTCGTTTTGTGTTTTTACTATATCATTCCTTTCTCAGGATGTCAATATTTATATTAATTATTATTGAAGATATTTTATTATTCATATTTCTCAAAAATCAACTGGCTTGTCTTTAAAAGACTTCTCTGCTATAATAAATGTGTCAAGATAAACTTGTGAGTATAAAAAATAATAATTATTATAAAAAAACTGCCTTTATTTCATAAAAGCAGTTTTTTTATATCACAACATATAAGATTCCACTATAGTCTTAAATAATAATCCCTTTTCTGCACTGTAATTTCCACTTCCAAGTAAATAAATCCCCAACACTTCGTTATAAGTTACAGCACCAGCTTTTTTTAATTTTTCCAACTGATATGAATACACACTAATAGAATATTTTTTAGCTCTTTCAAGAAGCCGTTTTCTTTCTGCAAGGCTGGTATAGGCATTTGCACTTTCTATTTCGTTCATGTGAACTATTCCATCTGCATACGGTACAATTAACGTATACATGTCTTGATCAATCACACAAAATTTTCTTGCTGCATCTGAAAAGCGAATCCATAGACCAAACTCCGGATTACCGGAATTTTCTCTTCTTATATTCCTTCTGGAAACAGAGAGCATAGTATACAAGTTATTCTTTCCCCCATTTATTGGATAGTTAAACTGCTTTTCTATTTCTCTATCCCCAAAATATTCAATGAAATATTGTTCTATCCATTGCTGGGAAATCACATCTTCATCTCCACACATACTAAAAATTTCATTCGTATGTATTCCACCAATTTTTACTTCTGGCATGTTACTGTAATCTCCTTCTTCCATATCAATTACGTAACAAAACCCTTTTTTCAATTTCCCATTTCTGTTAACACGTCCGGCCGTCTGTATTATTGAATCCATTTTTGTAAGATTTCGTATTGCAGCATCGAAGCTAATATCAATTCCGGCCTCTATCAGACACGTACTGATAAGAATAACATCCCTTTCACGTTCCAAATCATCATATAGTTCTCTCAATATATCGCCTCGATGAACTGGACAAAAATATGATGTCAGTAAAATAATTTTTATATCTGTTCTTTTTTTCAGTTCCTGATATATCAATTCTGCCGATATGACTTTATTTAAGACAACAAGTAAACTTCTTGCCATTATTTTTTTTTCAAGAATAAACGCCACTGCCTGCTCTATATTATATTTTTTCTCACCAATACAATTTACAACTTCCACACGTTTCAGTTCACTAAATTTTTCTGCCACATCTTTTATCAGCTCTCTTCGTCCCCTTTGTAAAATAACTGGTATATCAACCTTGTCCAAATTAGGTTGCGTGGCTGAAGAAAGTACAATTGTCGAATTTCCTAATAAACGCAAAAAATTTATGGCACTATTGAAAAGATACATGCATTTTACCGGGACAGTCTGAACTTCATCAAAAATAACTGTAGCATTCATCAAATGATGCAATCTTCGCATATTTTGCGTACCAGCAGAATAAAATGTATTTAAAAATTGAACCATAGTCGTAAAAACAATCGCGCTATCCCACCGCTCTGTCAAAAGTTTATAGTCTTCACTTTTGTTATCTTCCAATACATTTGAGTGATGTTCCAACAGATCACATTCATAGAAGAGAGCTTTACGGACTGCTGCTGCATTCTGTTCAATTATCGAGGTGTAGGGAATTACGTAAATAATGCGTTCTTTTCCTCGAATTCGATTATGATTCAATGCAAATCTCATACTTGAAAGTGTTTTTCCGCCGCCTGTCGGAACCGTCAACCAAAAGACATCTTCCACAGCTCCCGCAGTTTCCATACATTCGTCAGAAATCTGCCTCCTCACATCCTTTACCCTAACTTCCAAATTCTCTGCTTTTTCCTTTGATTCATTTAAAAATATGAGATATTTTTCAAGTCTGGCGCTATATTCCTCCCATATATCTTTTCCAGATTTTTCTTTTTCCAAATAGCATTCTATATCTTCATGCATATCAAAACACATTGCATCCAGACGGTCCGCATCAATCAACATGCTGTATAATACTTTCACAGTAAGATTTATTAAGAATTCTCTTCCTGTAATATTTTTCAATGATGAGAAAAAAATACTCATTTCTTTACACGCCTCATCAAAAAGCATTTCCAGATCTTCCGATATTTCTTTAAAAAATCGCTCTGCCACTTTATCTAACTCAACATTTTCTATTTTTTTTAATCTTTCCAGTAATACAATCTTTCCGTTTTCATCCTCACAATCCGGTAATCCGCCGTGATGGTATACTATGATCAGAGCCAATATCTCACTTACGTTTTTTTTCAACGGATTATCTTTTGACACCCGTTCAAAAATATATTTTGCTCCATATACCCCATGATCAAATCCAGATCTTTCAGGTTTGTACAAATACTCATCCATATCCTTGACCGCACGACTGTATTGCTTGGAAATAAAATTTTGAAACTCATCTGAATATTTACCCATATCATGCAGCAATCCAATCAATTTTAAAGTCGCCTCAAGATTAACTTTTTTAGCAAAAACTGAGGATGCTTTTGCCACATTTAAAACATGGTCTTTCAACATCTGTTTTTTTAAATCATCATTACGAAATCTTGCAATATACATCTGCTCTTCTTCCTAAATTTTATTTTTCATTAAGTTTCCACATTCTCTTTACAGCAACTGTCTCTGCACATATCCAGACAGCATCACTTTACTCAAAAATGGTGCAATCGGGCCAATGGCTTTTACACCATCCCTTTCAATAACTTTCTGAGCTAAATGATTAAGAAAATCCCTACTTAAAAACGGTGCAATGACTTCAAAATACTGCAGACCATTCTTTTCATACTCCTCTTCAGCAATCTTTTGAAGCTGTTCTTTTGGAATGAACGGCAACATACCCTCTAAGAATGACAATCCATGTTCTTTATACCGTATTTGTGCTAACATGGCAATTCGTTCCCGACTCACAAACGGTGCAATCACTTCTATATTTTTTCCTTCTGAAAGCATTTTATCAGCAATTTCATCCATGACATCTCTAGCAACAAAAGGTGCAACCTTCTCCAAATCTTTATAGTTACATTTTTCCGCTGCTTTTTGAGCCAACTGATTCACCACATCACGACTGATAAATGGCAACAAATCTACCACTTCACAAAGATTATGGATTGATGTTTTTTCAAAAATTTCATCCACTTGTTCCGGCTTTAGTATCGGCGCGATATCATTTATTTGTTCCGGAGTAACGGAATGATTTTCCATATACTCTTGAGTCTGATTGTTTGCCACAGAATTTAGTAACTCTGATTTTTCTCCTAAAATCTCATCAATTGTCACACCGAACAGCTGTGCCAATTCCGGTAATTTTGAAATATCCGGCATAGAATTTCCTCGTTCCCAGTTTGAAACTGCCTGAAAACTGATATTCAACTGATCTGCAAGTTCCATTTGTGTCATATTTTTGTTTTTTCTGAGTTCTGAAATTTTTACTCCAATATTTGTCATTTGAAACATAATAACTCCTTTCCGCATGAACGAGCTTTTGTCGTCCCATTACAATCTAATCGTACCAAATCATAAAAGATTGATACAGCAAGCAGTAATTGAAAAGAAAAAACGCGATTCAAGTATTACTTGAGTTGATACTTATCCCGCTCAATCACCAATTAAAATATCTTCCTATCCCTTCAGTTTCGTATACTTTTCTTTACTCCCGTATGCTTTTTTCACAGGATATTTTTCAGCGTTTTTCTTCACTTTTTCCTGAATAATCTCATCCAGATCCAGCCCACAGATGTCTGCCATTAAAATACAATACATTAACACATCTGCGAGTTCTTCCCTAACCTTTTCTTTTTTCTCTTCACACCAGACATCCTCTGCACTCCACTGAAAAATTTCCAACAATTCCGCTGCTTCCAGGCTGATGGAAATTGCCAAATCCTTTGGATTGTGAAACTGTTTCCAATCACGTTCATCTCTAAACTTTAATATCTGTTCTATCGTTTCTCTTGTCATCATTATCCCTCGCTTTTTACATCTTTAAAGATTTCTCTAAATAAACCGACAGCTTTCCATCATCAGACACAGCTGTCTTTTTTTATAAATTGATAGAAAGATGCCAGGGTCAAAAGATCTGAATCCACATGAGCTTGCTCATAAGTGGATGAAAGATCTTGGAACCCGCCCCGATATAAGCCTAAAAGTGGGATGTATATCCCACGATATGCGAATATTGGGCAGGATTGTGGGTATGCGCAGCACGGAACAATCCGTAGGCATCATAATTGGAAACTTTTGCCCCAAATATCATAGAAATATTTGCTCGAATAAAGGGTTATAGTTCTTCATGCTTTCATTATAGATATATAATACTTTTTGCAAAATAGCAACTTTTTCACACTAAATTTCACGCTCTATTCTACTCCTCACACTTCGGATACAAAAAAGGCTGTAATATCACAATGATATTACAGCTCTCTTTTATCTCTCCCTCTTCTGTCCGCTAATACTTTTTGCATATTTTGAATATCGCGTACGAGACGATCCACATTGTCATTTCCCATTCCAAACCAATCAGCAGACCACTCACCACCATCGTGAAGATCTTTCGCATTTTTTCATACTGACGCAATATCGGAATGAATTTGAAATTTGATTTGGCAATTCACTTATCCCCTCCTGCTTTTCTCTTATACCGACAAAATATGCTTCCAACCGCCAGTCCCAATATAGATACCACACCTCCGGCAACTATCATTTCAAACCGCGGAAGATTAATTCTGCCAAAATACAGGCTGTTGTATATTTGAAACGTTGCATATTCCGCCAACATATACGTGATGCCAAAACCGATTGGAACAATCCATTTCCTTCTTCCCCAATCATTCTTTTTTCCGATCCACATAGAACAAAGGAATATGCTTATGGGGAGTACGCCCCACAAATAAACAAGACTGTATCCCATGGCATCAGCAGCATCCGTAAAAAACCAGAATATTAAAACTACGAAAATCCAAACTATAAAATATAAGAAAAGCAATATCTTTTTTCCCATTCTTCCCCTCCTATTTCACACACATCCCCTTCACCCCTCTGTTTCTTCCTCTTCGATATACTCAAGAATATCACCGGGCTGGCATTTTAACACTTTACATATGGAATCCAGGGTACTAAAACGAATCGCTCTTACTTTTCCTGTCTTTAAATAAGAAAGATTCACATTGGAAATACCGACCTGTGCGGCAAGGTCGTTTAATCGCATCTTTCGATCCGCTAAAACCCGGTCAAGACGAATTACAATCATAATGTATGATCCACCTCGTCCTGTAAGTGAATGCCGTAATGAATAATATATGCCGCCACAAGGAACCCAATGCTCGGAATCAAATTATTTAAAATATTTGATCCCGTTGAAATAGAAATCTGATCACTGGAAATGGAATTAATAAGGAAACAAATAAATAACTTAATGAATGGAACAAAAAGTGCTGTTATAAACTGAATCACTCCATAATAAAGCAAATAAACAGCATTTTTTTCTGTGAAGATTTGTCCGTTGGAAACATTTGTAAATACCCGGCTGAGAAACCAGAATCCAAAAATAGCCGGTACAATCGTTACGGCATACATCAAAGAAAGCCCCACTTGTATCTTTCCCTCAATCTGTCCATCACTGCTATGAACATGAATCTCGTCTCCTACCATATTCACCGTCGGCATCCGAAAATCGGGGTCATGATTTTCTTCCGCATAGATTGCATTTTCATAGTATCCGGAATCGGTGTGCAAAGAAAATGACTGACGCCCCATACAACTTAACACAAAACAAATGATACAAACGATCATTATGATGTAGCAGACAACACACATAAACCGGGATGCAGATTTTGCAAATCCTTCATTCATAAATTTTGAAACCAACTTCATATTCATCACCTCCACTTTCATTTTAATCCGGACTATGTACTCTGTCAATATTTTTTTAATGATAAACATTAATTTTTTAATATATAACATGAGATACATCTTCTTCTATTCCAAAAGCAGATAAATCCGTTATCCCGTTATAATTCCGTCATTTTCATAAATAATAGCCTTCTTTGGATGTAGTTCGTCATAACGAATTTCCAATAAATCTCCCTCTTTTATTGTCCCAAGCACAAACGTTTTTCGCTGTCCGATCGGAATTTTACCAATCCGAATTGCTGTGCACTTCATTTTTGCCGTTTCTTTGATTTCGTATGTACTTCCATTCACATGATATTGTACATGAATGATACACGGATGATCCAATCCTTTATCCACAATTCGAATAATTCTTCCTTTCGTTTTCCCCGTATATGTTTCTTTTTTCTTCTTTCGGTTCCTCTTATTCATCATAAATATCAATGTGATAACAATGATCGGAATAAAAAGAATCCCGACAAAAAATAAAATAATCATACCCCCATCACTTAACATATTCAATCCTTCCTCTTTTCTCCCATTTTTATCGGTCAGTCTCCGTTTTTATTCACCGATTCCTCATTCAAATGCTGCAACAATTTCGTATAAAGTTCTTTTGTATCTTCCTTTTCTTTCCCACTCAGTACCATTTTATTTCCTTTAACCGTCAAGATAACCGCCCCATCGCACCTCGTATACGTATATCGTTTATACTTTCCAAATTCCTGATTCTTGAAATCTCCCATCTGCAAGCGAAAACTTCCAAAACCACTTACTCGCCTACCCTCTACCGTTTCCTCTGTATAAGTAATCTGTGTTATATCCTTATATAAAATTTCTCTGTCAGGCCAATACGATGCACGAATTACAAAGGAATCGGTTCCATATTCGTATGTAATATTTCCTGTAAATAACAAAACTCCTACAAGGCCAATGACACAAATACAGATAATCATTCCCCATTTGCTTTTCGAAGTTTTTTTTCGTTCCGAATCATCAATGGGTACATTTTTTTCTTTTAGTAATTCCAAAAATTCCTCTCGTTTTTGAACAGCACAAATGATACTTTTTCCATCTCCTTTTAATACAATTCGATCCAAAGAGGCTGCTGTGGAAGAAATCGGATCCCATGTCCGATATACTTCTGTAATTTTTGAACAGGCAATCGACTGTTTGCTAAAACCAAACACGACCGTCACTGTTTCATCACTAACTTCTACATAATTGCGAATAACAAACGGCAAAAAGATGATATTATAAAATACCCCTATAAGAATCCCCCAAATTTTTTCTTCTGATGCAAGTATGGCAGTCAGTACAATACCTTCCCCAAAAAGCATCACAAACCAAAACCAAAGATCAATTTTTCCACGAAATCTCATACCCGCTCCTTTCCATACCATCCTTTTTATAATGATATAACTCTTATTCAAAAACCTAACCCGTCCTCTACGCTTTTAAGTTCTGTTTATTATGCAAAAGTTATCGCAGTATCAATAATTTTCTTTGATTTTATAATTTCTTCATCTGTTCCATCACATTCAAGTATTACTCTTCCCTTGAATCCATGTAAAAACTGTTGAAACACCATGTTATAGTCAATATCACCCTGTGTTAAAGGAAGATGTTCATGTTCTACATTAAAGTGTTTTCCCGCAACATGCAGACATTTTGGAAATTTGACATCAATTACCTGCCTCAAATGTTGATAATTGTCAATATGTGCAACGTCCAACAATTGCTCTACATAACTGTCCGTATCAAAAACAATTTTAATATCAGCAGGATTATAATGGAATAAATCAATAATACTGTTATTTTCCAAATACCATACGATATTCTTTAATTTTGCTTTTTTCGAAAAATCCATTGCCCTTTCTGCCAATAATTGTTCAATATTCCCTGGCACATTTGCTTTGTCACAAACAGGATGAATAATAACTTCATTCATATCTAAGAATTTAACAATTTCAAGAAGTCTATCACCATATCTTTCAAAATCATCTGGTGTAAACACAGCATGCAATATGACCGGAAAACCAATTTCTTTTATATACTGCTCTTTCGGGTTTGGAATATCATTTATACATATATCTCCGTCTTTAAACCATATTTGCATAAAATCAAAACCATTTTTTTTACAAAAATCCACTTCACTTTGATAGTTATTATACCATCGAATTCCACGGCCAATTGAAATCATACTATACACCTCCTTATATAAATTTTCCTCATTCTTACTTTTTACCTATTTTTATTTAAAGTGATTATATCATGTCTTTTTCTCACTTTCCATAATAGCCTTTTGATTAAAAAAATCACCCGGCGCCTGTCACTACCGGATGATTTTTCCATAAACTATTGAACAAAATATTTCCCGCGGTATGCAGCAATGCCTCCCATCATGGATACCACACGATAACCACGTCGGCTAAGCCTTCTGCATACATCCAGACTGGATCCGCCCCATTCACAATAGAAAAGATATTTTTTATTTCGATCCAGCCTTTCTTCCATCTGCAAAAACTCCTCGTAGGGAACATTATAAGCGCCTTTGAGATGGCCTTCCCGATAAGCAGCAGGAGTTCTTAAATCAATCAAAATATACGTTCCTTTCGTAATATATTCATCCGCTTCAGAAGCGGAAATGATCGCCATTCTCATAGGATTTTCATCCTTTCTCCGACACAAAACTCGGATTTTTACAGAACATTTCTGTCCCATACCATATAATATGATTATGAGGACGGGATGTACCTGATTTTTCCCAAAAACGATGAGAAACACGGCTTTGCGAGTTTCTCACGTTCGCGGACAATCGCCGTATGCGTATGTAAGCATTAAGCATCCGCGCACGGCTCGTTGTCTAGGCGCAAATAAAAGAGGATATCCCAAAAGCTGCAATACGTTTCGGATATCCTCTTTTCCTGTCTGATCTGTCGCAAAAGCGTTCCCAAGGATTCTTTCGCAAAAGATCTTACCAGTTATTCATGAAAAACTATTATCACTTTTTCAATAATTCATTATCTGCAGTTCTCTGCTCCTGTCTGTCTTTCCTCTGCACGGTTCTTTGCAGAATCTGTAGCCTTGTTCTTAGAAACATTGGATGCCTTATTTTTGTAGGTAGCAGCATTCTTATTTTTAGAATTGTTTTCTGCTGTATCCGAATAAGAATTCTTCATATCTGCTGCATTCTCATAACCATTTGTGGATACATTCTTACTGTTGGAATCTTTCATGTTTCTTGCCATTTTCATGACCTCCTATAATATAGTTTTCCATTCGACACTTTCAGTCAATGGGCATGACATGCGTTTCATGTGTGTTTCCATTCTCTAAAAGTGATACATTGGATTACAACATCTAGTATGGCAAAAATCAAATGTTTTATGCTCGAAAACCTTCTGACAGATATTGTAAAACGATTCTGTTCTCTTTTTTTAATAAACTTATAGTAACTATTCAGAAAAATTTCATAGACGCTATTTTTAAAATATGATAGAATATGACATGTAATCGTTCCGTCACATTATGTTTTAACTAAAATTTGGATAACATAATACTATTAATTTTCATCTGCATTTTTATATGAATGAGAGGTTTTATATGTCAACCAGAGAATTTTTAATACAATTAGAATCTTCTCTTCGCGGAGAAGTCAGCGAGGCAGTTATACAGGAAAATTTAAATTACTATGGCGGTTATATCCGGGAACAAATCGCTGCCGGAAGGGACGAACGTGAGGTTTTGGAAATGCTTGGTGATCCACGTCTGATTGCCCGTACCATCATTGATACCAACGGCGGAGACGGTTCGTATCAGACCGGTTCCCAATCTTCTTACTCCTCGTATAGCCAAACTTCCCAAACTTATGATCATACATCTTCCACACAAGAGGGAAGCCATTTTCATCTCCACCATGTGGATGGAACAAAATGGTATGTCAAGGCACTTTTGATTGCGATTCCCATTTTGTTTATCTTTTTTATTGTAAGTATTATCATGGGTATCCTTGGATTGATTGTTCGCTTTGCTGTTCCCATTCTCATTATTCTGATTGTAATATATCTTGTAAAGAAGATATTGAAATAGCTTATCTAACCATAAAAATACCTATATCATAAAAAGAGGGAACAAGATTTCGGCTGCTGATTTTTCAACCGGAATCCATATTCCCTCTTTTTTATGATTTGTTTTTCATTCTTTATAATATATCTTTTATAATTTTTTTTCTTTCATCAATCCCAGATACCCCAATCCGGTAATCACCGCAAATTTTAACAGATTGATGATCAGCAATCCATACGCCATTCCCCATACGCCAAAGTTTAATAACAGTGGTACTACCACTACAAAAAACAATACCGTATAGATCACTCCCATATAGACCTGATACTTTTCAGAAGCAAAACGTAATACGACTGTCATCATGGTATTGGATAAAAAGAAAAATACCTGCCCGGCATTCGCTACCCAAAACAAAGGTTTTGCCGCCTCGTAATTATTGGAATAAAACAATCCCACAAAGATATGGGAGCCGATCACACTTCCCACGGTAAAAACAATTCCCAACAAAATCATGATACCCACAATTCCGCTGAACATTTTCTTTGTTAATTGTCCCCGATATTTTGCCAAATGTCCGGCAATGACACCATTCAAAGGAGTGGAAAGCAGAGATACCATTTTTCCTACCAATGTGGCATAGTAAAAAATAGCGGTCATCTCATCACCGTTTACTACCAGAAGAGGAAGCAGAAGACGATCCGAATAGGATACAAAATCCGACATCAGATACGCTGCAGACAGGGAAATCATAACATTTCGATTTTCCTTATAGTTCCTGGAACGTTGGAAAAACGGACGCCGGAAAATACTTCCCTGAACCGTAACATAAATCAGTCCGGCCACTTCGCCCAGAAGCAGCATAGTAACCCAGGATTTTGTCACAAAAAACTGAAGAAGACCGATCAAATATCCCCCGGCAATCACCATGTAATAAATGAAAAATCCTTTATAATTCAAATCCAGACGAAACTGTACATCTGCATAGTACCGGATAATGGTTGCAATAATCAGTACTGCAATTCCGATTCCCGTCGCTCCTGCACTATCTCCCTTGATCCAGATTGCAATAGCGGTAACGATACAGGCCAACGCCGCCACACCAGTCAGAAACCAGTTATAATCACCGTTAACCGTTTCCGTCCGCGTAGAAATTTTCATTCTGGCATAGTTGGCTCCGGAACCACAGGCGGAGGCCATTAGTCCCATAACAGCTGTAAAGAATAGAATTTTTCCTTGTCCTGCAGTCCCAAGAAGCTTTTCCATAAATGGATAAATAAGAAAACTCAGTACTCCATTCATGACTACCAACGCCACTGCACCGTAAACAAAATCCGTAGCGAATCGTTTCATTGCTTTTATTTTCATGTATTTCTTTCACCCATTTCTATTTTTACGTACTCTGGCTGACAATGTGTATAAACCCTGTCTTTTTCCGGGGGCAATTTCATATAGTCTCCATAAATCGTACGAAGCACTTTATTCCATTCCTTTGGAGCAGGAAATTCTTCCTTATCCAATGTTACTTTTACCGTTTCCTGAAACCATGCTTTTTTATATACCAGGGAAATATCCTGGATCAAAAAGTTTCCGTAAAAACATTCCTGGCGTTTTTTATTATGATTTCTTCCCCACTGGGAAACCCGGTCATACCAGCGGATGATTTTCTTTGCCGGAATCTTCTTTCCCAGCTTAGACAATATAGAAACTACCAGGCGGCTAAATCCCTCATATTTTTTCATATCCAATTCAAATCGATGTCCCAATCCAAGACCATAAATAAAATACAGCATTCCCTGGGTCGCTTTTCGGATTATTCCATTGTCATGCAGATCATCAATAATAAAAATATCCACACTGACATGATTATTGATTCCCTTTCCGTAAAACTGTTCTTCCGCATTATCCTCACGAATCACGGAAGGCACATACATTACACGGGGCACATAATCAAAAATCGCCTCTTCCCCCATATCACTGGGTTCTACGTAGATAAAATCTTCTGATAATTCTTCTCTTACCACTCTCTGAAATACTTCAAAGTCTTCCCGAAGCATAGCCGTATCAGCATCATCATCCCAAGGAATCGCACTGTGATGACGAATCGCTCCCAAAAGGGTACCACTTTCAAGGAAAAAATGAATTTTATGTTTTTCACAAATTCTTTCTATCTCATGGATAATCAGCCGATGACAGGCATGAATCTGATCGATCGCTTCCTGTGTTTTCATATGCAATCACTCATTTCCTTTCTCTGTTTTTAATTCTTCCTGTTGGGAATTATTCTCATCTTTTTCCGTAAAATTAATCCGCTCTTCTTCCACCACGAGAGGACGTCTCATAACACGGCTGTTAATGCCCAAAATGTATTCTCCAATCATACCAATAAAGAAAATCTGTACCGATCCCAAGAGACACACTGCAATTAAAATTGGTGTCATTCCGGCCTGAAAATTATCCCAATTGAGTAACTTTAAGATCAGATAAATAATTGCTACCAATACACTCACACAACAGCTGATCATCCCCAGAATCGTAGCCACACGAATACCGGCTTTGGTATAGGAAGTGATACTTAACATAGCAGCGTCAAATAAACGATACCAGTTATTGCTGGTTTTTCCCGCTCTTCTTTGTGGTTGTGTATAAGGGATTTCTTTTCTTCTGAATCCCAATTCTGCCACTACACCACGCAAAAACGGAGTCGGATCATCCAATTCCTTCAGTACCCGGATAAACTTTTTATCATACAGACCAAATCCGGTAAACTGTTCAATCTGCTCCACATCCGATAATTTTTTTATCGTCTTGTAATAACAGCCGCGCAGGAAATACATCAATTTACTTTCTTTACTTTTTGTTTTGATACCTATGACAATTTTATAACCCTCTTCCCATCCATGGACAAACTTATGGATCATTTCCACCGGATCCTGAAAATCTGCTGCCAAAAGGATACCACAGTCTCCTGTCGCCTGAAGAAGACCATAATAAGGAGAATTAAACTGACCGAAATTTTTCGCATTAAATATCGCCTTTATCTTTGGGTTTTCCGCACAGAGTTTTCTGAGAAGCGTTCTGGTCTGATCTTTTGAATCATTATCGATAAAAATAATTTCATAATCATAAGACGGAAGTTGTGTCCGAAACTCCTCTATAATCGCCGCACTAAGCGGTACTACATTTTCTTCTTCATTGTAACATGGTACAACGATACTTACTTTTTTCATAGCTTCATTCTTTCCTTTTCATCTCTTTTCGGCACCATTCCACCGTTCTTTGAATCCCATCTTCAAATGAAACCTCCGGTGAAAATCCGGTGTCTTTTGTCAGCTTACTGATATCTGCACAAAGATACATAACCTGTCCCGGCGGATAGGGAAGTTTTCCAATCCCAATCGCACGTCCCGGAGCTGCTGCATCACGAATCTGACGAATATAAGAAGCCAATGGTCTGGCTGTTCCACTTCCAATGCAGTACACAGCCTGATCGCTTCCATATTTTGCTGCCAAATACATAGCTCTGGCAGCATCTTCGGAATAAATGTAATCCCACATTTGTTCCCCTTTGGTATACTCCGGGCTCTCTCCACGAAGCATCTGACGGATTCCTGACATAACCATAGTATAAGAATTGTCAAATGGTCCGTACACACTCAAAAAGCGTGTCCATACATGACGAATCCCATATTTCTGACATAGAATCCGACTCAGGCGACCGGCACATAATTTTGCTATTCCATATCCGTTTTCCGGTCTTTCCGGCACATACTCATTCAATGGTATACCTGCCGGTTCTCCTTTGTTATCTTCCTGAACGACATTTTCCATCACACGGCCATATTCTGCCTGGGAACCTGCTCCCACAAATACACGGCATCCCACATGGTGTGCTACAGTTACTGCATCCAGGGTCTGGGTTATATTGCGGTTCTGTAAATAAACGTCATTTCTGGAATCTCCATATGTGCCCATCCATCCCAAATGGAACCAGGCATCATAAGTTCCTGTCAGAGAAAGTGATTTCAGTTCCTCCAGGCTGCATTCCGCAATATGTAATTTTTCATGCTCCGGCAACTGATTTCTCTTTGGAGAATCCGGTCGGATTACAGCTGTCACCTCTACACCATCTGCCAGAAGCAATCTGGTAAGTGTCGCTCCGATCATTCCCGTAGCACCGGTGATGATCGCTCGTTTTATATTTAATCCCTGTTCCATAATTTTCCCTCATCTACATAAACCAACCCATGAAATTACCAAAGCAGATTTCTTCATCTGCTTTGGCAATTAAAAAACATTTGGGAGTTATTCTCGTATCACTGGTATAAACATATTTTCTTCCAGTTCTTTTTCATCCAAAAATGGTGCCAAATCTTCCAACGGCGCAGAAACCAATGTTCCGTCCGGTAAACGTTTGGTCGCTGATTTTGGCTCAAACTTTTGCTCTGTGTCAACAAATATTTCACAGATTGCCGGTCCTTTCAATGCCAGTGTTTCTTCAATTACGGAACCCAATTCACTGTTTTTTGTAATCTTCCGATATGGGAATCCATAAGCCGGAGCCAATTTTGACATATCAGGGAAACTCAAATCCCTGCTGTCCACTCCGACACCTACCAATGGCTCTCCAAAGAAATTTGTCTGTGTCTGCCGAATGGAATGATACCCTCCATTATTGATTAAGAAAATCTTAATCGGCATCTGATGGTGCCAAATGGTCTGCAGTTCCTGAATATTCATCTGAATACTGCCATCTCCTGTTACACAAATCAGATCCTGGCTATGATCCGCTACACATGCACCGATCACGGCCGGAAGGTCATATCCCATGGACGCGATTGCTGAATTAATAATAAACCGCTGTCCTTTCTTGATAACATATCCATGACTTCCCACCACGCAGGCTGACCCGTTTCCGACTACCGTAATCTGGTTCTCATTCAGACGGCTGCTCAATTCTTTGATAAACGCATACACATTGGCATACTCGCCTTCTTTATAATGTTTTGGCATCACTACCGGATATTTTTTCTTCCAATTCTGACATGTTGCAATCCAATCCTGACCAGTAAATACCGGTTTTTCTGTCAGACGTTCATCCATTTTTTCAAGCAAATCCTTGGCATCTGCCCATACCGGCATATCCACATGAAGGGTCGGTTTTTTCAATTCCTCTTTATCAATATCATTGACGATTACATACGCCTCCCGTGCCCAGGTCTGATAATTATATCCCACCTGGCGGATACTGAGACGATTGCCGACAGCAAACACCAAATCACTGTTTTGTACCGCAAAATTTCCCGGACGATCTCCCATGATGCCGCCTCTGCCCACATATAACGGATGTTCATCATAAATGGCATCAATACTATCCCAGCATGTCACCACCGGAATATTCAGTTTTTCCATCACACTGCAAAATGCATCATAACCTCCGGAAATACGGATTCCGTTTCCGGCATAAAACACCGGTCGTTTGGCATTTTTTATTTTTTCGATTATGGCATCCACCACATCCATCGTAACTTCTTTAGGCAGTGTTTTCTTATATTCCTCCGGATCATATCCTTCCAGTTCCTCTGTATCCACATATGCTCCCTGTACATTCAGAGGAATATCCAGCCAGCATGGTCCCGGCCTTCCATTTTGTGCTATAAAAAGTGCTTTTTCCAGACAATAACGGATTTTTTTCGGATCAATCACCATCTCACAATATTTTGTCATGGAATCCACAGCCTTACAGATATCAAATTCCTGATCCCCGAGAGCCCGAATCCCTAATCCTGTACTTCTGGCAGTCGTATCATAACGAACCTGACCGGATAATACCAACATAGGAATCGAATCCAGATAAGCACCTACCACACCCGTTAACGCATTCGTTCCTCCCGGTCCGGTCGTAACACAAAGTGTTGCTATTTTATTGTGAATTCTGGCATAACTTTCCGCTGCAATGGCACAGGCCTGCTCGTGATGCTGATACAGGCATTTCAGTCCTTCCTGATGTCCCAGTGCATCATTCAGATGCATGGCGCCTCCTCCTGTTACGGAAAACACATTTGTTATTCCCTGTTCCACCAGAAACTGAGAAATATAATTGGATACTTTTATCTTCATTCTTTACCTCCCATATCACCATATTTTGAGGGTGCAGACCTGCAGACTGCATCAGATATCTGCCTTATATGCTCCGATTACTGTTCGCATGCTTCCCGGATCACTTTTGCCATATAATCAATCATTTCATCTGTCATTCCCGGATAAACACCTACCCAGAAGGTATCATTCATAATCCGATCTGTATTGGTGAGGTCACCAACCACACGATATCCTGTCTTTTCTGCACGCAGACGATCAAAGCATGGATGTTTAATAATATTTCCAGCAAACAACATACGGGTCTGAACACCTTTTGCTTCCACATACTGCACGACCTGATTACGGCTCACGCCTTCCTTGCAGGTAATCAAAAATCCAAACCAGCTGGGAGTCGAATTCGGGCAGGCTTCCGGCAGGATCAATTTATCTTCCATACCATTCAACGCTTCCTTTAATCGGTTAAAATTATGAATTCTTCTCTCCACAAATCCCGGGAACTTCACGATCTGCGCACATCCCACCGCAGCCTGCATATCAGTTGCCTGAAGATTATATCCAAAATGAGAATATACATACTTATGGTCATATCCCAGAGGAAGCTCACCATACTGTTTATCAAACCGGTGACCACAGAGATTATCCCGTCCGGATGGGCAGACACAATCACGTCCCCAATCACGGAATGAACGGATAATACGGTTTAACAGAGGATTGTTTGTATAAACGGCACCTCCTTCACCCATAGTCATATGATGAGGAGGATAGAAGCTGGAAGTTCCGATATCACCGATGGTACCAGTAAACTTTTCTTCCCCATCGATACAGTATTTGCTGCCCAGAGCATCACAATTATCTTCAATCAGCCACAGATTATGACGATCACAGAATTCTTTTACTGCTTTTAAATCAAAAGGATTTCCCAATGTATGGGCAATCATCACGGCTTTTGTTTTTTCTGAATAAGCCTCTTCCAACATAGTCACATCAATATTGTATTGGGGAATGGTCACATCCACAAATACCGGTACCGCCCCATATTGGATCATCGGACTGACTGTGGTAGGGAATCCGGCTGCCACCGTAATAATCTCATCTCCCCGGTTGATCTTTCTTTCACCTAAGAGATCAGATGTCAAAGCCATAAATGCATTCAAATTGGCAGAGGATCCGGAATTTACCAGCGAACAATATTTTACACCCAGATATTTGGCAAATTCTTTTTCAAACTGTTCTGTATAACGTCCTGCCGTCAGCCAAAATTCCAAAGAACTATCCACCAGATTTACCATCTCTTCGTGATCGTATACTCTGGATGCATACGGAATCCGATCACCTTCACAAAATGGCTTTTTCTGATTGTGATACGTATCACAATATTCGGAAACCATATCCAATATCTGTTTTCTTGCTTCTGTTTCATTCATATGTTCAAACATAATACTTTGCTCCTTCTTCATCCATCTGTCATAATGATTTTTTATCGAACCAGCCGATTTTCCGTTCTGTCGGTTTCTCACACCATTCTACTGATTTTCTTTCATGGCGGACAAAAATTCCTGTATCTGCTGATCCATACAGGCAGCTACATCACCATCGGCAAAATAAACCTTTGCCCATTCCACAGTCTTTTCAATCGCCTGTTCCACATTCCATGTAGGTCTCCAACCAAATACATGTTTCACTTTGGAACAATCCAATTTTAGAAAATTCGCTTCATGAGGGCCACCGTCATATTGATTAATCCATGTGATATTTTTCCATTTTTCACAGAATAAATCCACCAAATGTCCTGTTTTCAGACAGTCTGAATCATCCGGCCCCACATTATAGTATCCGGCAAAAGACGGGTCTTCATACTGCTTCTGTGCAATTGTCAGATACAGCATCAGAGGCTCCAAAACATGCTGATATGGTCTGGTGGAATGCGGATTTCTTACTATAATCGCTTCTCCTTTTTGTGCTGCCCGGATACAATCGGGAATAATGCGGTCTGCGGCAAAATCTCCGCCACCGATGACATTTCCTGCCCTTGCCGTGGAAATCGCCGTTTTTTTATCGGAGAAGAATGATTTTTTATAACTGTGAGTAACCAGCTCAGAACAGGATTTACTGTTGGAATAAGGATCATATCCATCCAGAGGATCATTCTCCCGATATCCCCACTCCCATTCATGATTTTCATAAACTTTATCTGTAGTAACATTTAAAAAAGAACGGACACAGGAATTTTGACGGACACATTCCAAAATATTAACAGTTCCCATCACATTCGTTTCGTATGTTCCCACAGGATCTTTATACGATTCCCGTACAATGGGCTGTGCCGCCAAATGAAGAACAATCTCCGGCTGTGCCTTTTCAAAACATTCCATCAGATGGTTACGGTCACGAATATCACCAATCACAGAAACCATATTTTTTTCTATATCTGCAATGGAAAACAAATTCGGCTGTGTAGGAGGATTTAAAGAATATCCTGTCACCTCTGCCCCGGCACCAACTAAAATCCGACACAGCCAGGCGCCTTTAAATCCGGTATGTCCGGTTACAAACACCCGTTTCCCTTTATAAAAATTTAAATCCAACATGCTTTGGCTCTCCTAACTTTCATTTGGTAATCATTCCTGCTTCTTCATTATTCCCAGATTTTCCATGGAGCTTTTTTACTGTTCCACATTTCTTCCAAATGCTTTTTATCACGCTGTGTATCCATACAATGCCAAAAACCTGTATGATGGTATGCCATTAACTGTCCGTCTTTCGCCAGGTTTTCCAATGGTTCTTTCTCTAAAACGGTCTGATCACCTTCAATATAATCAAACACTTCCGGATTCATAACCATATATCCACCGTTGATAAGGCTTCCATCTGCTTCATTCTTTTCGCGGAATGCATCAATTCTGCCGGAAGAATCCACATCAATAATACCAAAACGCTGTCCCACGTTTACGGTTGTAATCGTAGCAATCTTTCCATGGGATTTATGATAAGCAAGCAGTTCTGCAATATTAACATTGGCTACGCCGTCTCCATACGTCAGCATAAACGGTTCATTTCCCACATATGGCTGAATACGCTTTACTCTTCCTCCGGTCATGGTGTTTAATCCGGTATCTACCAAAGTCACCTTCCATGGTTCTGCCACATTATTATGAACTGTCATTTCATTTGTGGATAAATCAAATGTAATATCGGATGTATGCAGAAAATAATCCGCGAAAAACTCTTTCACCACATGCTGCTTATATCCCAGACAAATCACAAATTCATTGAATCCGTACTGAGAGTATTCCTTCATGATATGCCACAAAATAGGACGTTCCCCAATCTCAATCATTGGCTTTGGTTTCAGATAACTTTCCTCACTGATTCTTGTTCCGAATCCTCCTGCTAATAATACTACCTTCATATTATCATTTATTCCTTTCTTAAAACCTCTGAAGCTTTCCCGCTCCAAGGCAGACTTCAACTCAATACTAGACAGTTATTGTATCACAAAAACAAGAGACTGTCACCCCTAATACTTTTCATTTTTCTTACATTTATACATACTTTTCTAAAAAGAAAATGGTTGCGCCTGTTCCTAATGAATGTTATAATAAAATTCAGTATGGTTTAATCCATCGCATACAGTTGTTACAGATAGGAGGAATTACAAAGATGCCTTGGTGGGGATACTTAATTATTGGTATCATCGTCGTTCTTATCGGTATTTTAGTTGCTCTCGTCATCTTTGGCCGCAAGCTGCAGAAAAAGCAGATTGAACAGGAGAAGCAGATGAAGGCTATGGCCCAGACCGTTTCCATGCTGGTTATCGATAAAAAGAAGATGAAACTGAAGGAAGCGGGATTGCCTGATATTGTATTGGAACAAACTCCAAAATACATGCGCCGCGTTAAAATGCCAATCGTTAAAGCAAAAATCGGGCCCAGAGTTATGTCGCTGATCGCTGACGGAAAAGTATATGAATCCATTCCGGTAAAAAAGGAAGTCAAAGCTGTTGTCAGTGGAATTTACATTACAGAGTTGAAAAGTGTCCGCGGCGGAACAATCATTGCACCGCCAAAGAAGAAAAAGTTTTGGGATCGTTTCCGCAAGGGAAACCAAACTACATCCAATGAATCTTCAAAGGATGCTTCTAAATCAAAAAAACATAAATAAACCATTTAAAAAATAGGCTTCGCCTATTCAACTCCCCTTCCCCTCAATCTTGAGGGGTTAGGGGTTTCTTTTTTTTCATTTTCATGCATAATAGAGTTATGAATATTTTACAAAGAATCTTTACCGACTATTATGAAGAAATTAA
>JAPFDH010000097.1 GCA_026169045.1 Lachnospiraceae bacterium
TCGTTTGGATATGCCGAAGGGATATAAAAATTTTTCTAAGACAAAACCAATGGAACTCAAACATTTTGAACCAGTTATGAAGTGGTGGAATGATAGAGAAGAAATCAATGAGGATGGTTTCGATAAGGCAAAGAAGTTTTCGGTAGAAGAAATCATTGCAAAAAATTATAATATTGATCTTTGTGGTTATCCTCATGAGGAAGAAGAAATTTTGCCACCAAAGGAATTGATTCAACAATACCAAGAAAAACGAGCTAGCTTAAATGCTGATATTGACCGTATTTTAGCTCAGATTACGGAAATATTAGGTATTGATCTGGAGGAACAATAATGACCGGACAACAATTGAAAAACTCAATATTGCAGATGGCTGTTCAGGGAAAACTTGTTCCGCAAGATCCAAATGATGAACCAGCTTCTGTATTACTTGCACGAATAAGAAAAGAAAAAGAAGAACTTATCAAAGCAGGAAAAATTAAGAAAGAGAAAAAGCCTTCTTATATCTTCCGTGGTGCTGATAATTTGCCTTATGAGAAAGTCGGAAAGAATGAGCCAGTGTGCATTGCGGATGAAGTACCGTTTGAGATTCCCGAGAGTTGGGAATGGGTGCGTTGGGGAACATTGTCGGAATCTATTCAGTATGGCTACAATGCACCAGCACAAGAAAATGGACGAATAAAGATGGTTCGCATTAGTGATATTCAGGATAACTCTGTAATGTGGGAAACAGTTCCTTACTGCGACATAAAAGAAGAAGAAATTGATGCGTACCTTCTGAACCCCAATGATATTCTGTTTGCAAGAACAGGAGGAACGGTTGGAAAATCTTATCTTGTACAAGAAGTTCCAGAAGAAGCTATTTATGCGGGCTACTTAATTAGAACCAGATATAGTGACCATTTGTGTCCGCAATATTTGAAATACTTTATGGAAAGCGAGTTATATTGGTCGCAATTACGAGAAGGCACTATTGCCACCGCACAGCCCAATTGCAACGGAAAAACACTGGGAAATATGCTTGTACCAATTCCTCCATCGTATGAGCAAATTCGCATTGTTGAAAAACTTAATGCGATTATGGCTCATGTAATTGAATATGGCACAGCCTATTCTAAATCAAAACATTTGAACAATATCTTCCCAGAGCAACTTAAAAAATCCATTCTCCAAGAAGTCGTTCAAGGTAAACTTGTACCACAAGACCCACACGATGAACCGGCTTCCATACTTCTAGAACGCATTCGTGCTGAAAAGAAAAAGTTAATTGACGAAGGTAAAATCAAGAAAGATAAGCACGAATCTGTCATTTTTAGAAGGGATAATTCTCATTATGAAAAGCGAGGTTCAGAGGAAGTCTGCATTGATGATGAAATACCATTCGAAATACCTGAAAATTGGACGTGGTGCAGACTCAACGAGTTGTGTAAAAAAATCGGAGCAGGTAGTACACCAACAGGTGGAAAAGCTGTATATGTGTCCGATGGAGTTAAATTTATTCGTTCTCAAAACGTTTATAATGATGGCTTGAGGTTAAACGATATTGCTTATATTACAGAAGAAACTAACTCAAAAAAGTCAGGCAGTGTCGTTAAAGCAAAAGATATTCTGCTGAATATTACTGGCGGGTCGATAGGTCGTTGTGCGATTGTTCCAGATAATTTTGACATTGCTAATGTTAATCAGCATGTCATGATTATACGATTGATTAACCCTGCAATGCGCCAATGGATACACGCAATTTTAATTTCAGAATATATTCAAAACCTCATCATGGATGTTCAAGTCGGTGTTTCGAGGGAAGGTCTCAGTGCTACAAAACTAATGAATTTTCTTATTCCGCTTCCTCCAATTAGCGAGCAAGAACGCATACTCAAGTTTTACGCTAAAGTTTCAGCTCAACTGATTAGTTTGTAGAGTTCTCATTATGAGAAGTTGGACGGAATCGAGCGTTGTATCGATGATGAGATTCCATTTGAAATTCCAGATAGTTGGGAATGGGTACGAATGGGATCGCTATTTACAGTAAATCCAAGAAATGCTGTACCAGATGATACCACAGTAGGTTTTATGTCAATGCCGCTTTTGCAAGATGGTTTTAACAATAGCCATACGTTCGAGGAAAAGCCCTGGAAAGATGTAAAATCTGGATTTACTCACTTTGCTGACAATGATGTTGTCGTTGCAAAAATAACTCCTTGTTTCCAGAATAGAAAGTCTGCTGTAATCCGTAATCTTCCTAATGGATATGGTGCAGGAACAACCGAACTTCATGTGCTTCGTGACTGTACAAAAATATTATATATGCCATACTTTTTGTTGCTTTGTAAAACCCACGCCTTTATCCAAGATGGTATGAAAAACTTTAGCGGAACGGCAGGTCAACAGCGTGTCGGAAAGGATTTTATCTCCAATTATTTAGTTCCGCTTCCTCCTGTAGAGGAACAGAAAAGGATTGTGCAAAAAGCAAATTTTGTGATTGAATCCTGCAATATTCTATAAATTCAGGCATACACTTCAACAATCCGAAGTGTATGCCTTTCTTTTACCAATCTACGATTGTATCAACGATTTCTCGCTGTTCTGTGGCTGTTTTTCTGAGATAGATACGGGTGGTTTCAATGCTTTCATGCCCCATAAGATCAGCCAGAAAAGCTATATCGTTACAACGTTCCAGAAAGCTCTTGGCAAACCTATGACGGAATGAGTGCGGGTACACGACTGCCGGGTTGATGCCATACTTTACTGCCAGCTTTTTCAGTTGCCCAGAGATACCACGGGTGGTAATACGTTCTCCATATTTGTTTAAAAAATAGGCTTCGCCTATTCAACTCCCCTTCCCCTCAATCTTGAGGGGTTAGGGGTTTCTTTTTTTTCATTTTCATGCATAATAGAGTTATGAATATTTTACAAAGAATCTTTACCGACTATTATGAAGAAATTAA
>JAPFDH010000130.1 GCA_026169045.1 Lachnospiraceae bacterium
GACAGCCCACTCGCCTCCCCGTGATTTGTAGTATACCGAGTTCCCTACAAGAAAGATTATAGAAAAAGAATAGGCTCAGAGAAATATTTTCATAAAGTTTTGTGCCTGAGCGAAGCGAAAGGAATGGATATAAAAATGAAAGAAGGACAGAAAGAATATCCACCTCTTCCATTAATTCACGATAATACGATTATTCAGGAACAGCCGGATCAGAAAGGGCTGACTGAGCGTTACACCGAACGCTGTATCGAATTTATTCGTAAACATTCGGATGAACCGTTTTTCTTGTATATGGCTCATATGCATATGCATTTACCACTATATGCTGCGGATCGTTTTTATCAGGAAACAGAAAACGGAGACTTCGGAGCATGTATGGCTGAAGTGGATTGGAGTTGTGCTGCTATTGCAGCAGAGTTAAAACGACTGGGGATCTATGAAAATACATTGATTTTGTTTACTTCGGATAACGGATCCCGCGGCGATCACGGAGCTTCCAATGCACCGCTTAGAGGAGGAAAATTTACGACTTGGGAAGGGGGAATGCGCGTTCCTTTTATTGCCCACTGGCCAGGACATATTCCACAGGGAACGGTTAATGACGGGATTTTTTGTCATGTGGACTTACTTCCCACACTGGCAGCTCTGGTGGGAGGAAAACTTTCTGAAAATAAAATTGATGGCTATAATCAGCTGGATGCATTTTTTGATCCTAACGGATGTACCCGCCATGAGATGGTATATTTTGGAGCAAATGATGCAGGTGGGGATTTGAATGCGTATCGCTATGGAGATTGGAAATTGCATATGCGGATTAAAGCAGAGGACTGCTGTCAGTTGTATCATTTAACAGAGGATATTGGGGAAACAAAGGATTGTGCACAAATGTATCCGGAAATAGTAGAGGAATTAAAGAAAAAAGCAGCAGTATGGAAAGATATTTTAGGAGATAAGATAGCCGGTCATTTGGGAAAAGAATGCCGTGTGCCCGGATATGTTAAGAATCCAAAAACACTTACTACATATCGGGAAGATCATCCTTACATGATTGCCATGTATGATAAGGATGATCGGGGATAAACAGAAGGATAATATATTTTCTTGCCATAGAATTCGCCAAGAAAATGAGGAAAAAGAAATAAATTGAGATACTTGAAATTATAGAAAAAATAGTGCTAAAAGAGGTAGGTTATGTGGAAAAACCTGCCTTTTTTATTGTTTGACAAAAATATAATGACGATAGAAGTGCAAATGAAATTTTTTTTAATCCTCTTGACAAACTAATAGTGTTAGTAGTACCATGACTAATAGCATTAGTTTACAAAAAGGAGATTGTTATATGAGTTCAAAAGGATTGACTAAAGAAATTATTATTGCAGAAGCTGTCCTGCTCATAGAGGAAAGCGGGAAATCAACGGTTTCTCTGCATGAACTGGCGCGAAGATTGGAAATCAAGACTCCATCTTTATATAATCACATTAAAAATACAAAAGATTTGCAGCATGAAATTTTTAAATATGCAATTGATAAATTTGTAGCAAATCAAAATGCAGCAACTATGGGAAAACATAGGGATGATGCAGTCCGGGCATTTGCCAAAGCGTATCATAAATTTGCTGTGGAAAATAAGGGATTATACCGATTAATCATGTCTATGCCATTGGATAATGACGAAGCGGAAAAAGAAATGGCTGTACCATTGCTTAAAACTGCCATGGAACTTCTTTCAGACTATGGATTGACGAAGGAATCAATTGCACATTGGCAAAGAGTCTTTCGTGCAGTTTTGCACGGTTTTGTATCACAAGAAGATTTGGGATATTTTTATTACTACAAGGATATTGACTTAGAAGAAAGCCGGGAAATTGCGATCCAGTGTTTTCTAAACGGTCTTCATAAAGAACTTGAAAAAAATAGTTGAAAGAGGAAACAAAAATGCAAAAAAATAACAATGAATTATTTACTACCATGCCCGTAGGAAAGGCGGTTGCGAAACTGGCTGTTCCTACGGTGATCAGTCAGATTGTCGTTATCTTATATAGTCTGGCTGATACATTTTTTGTAGGTCAAATTGGTGATCCAAATCAGTTAGCGGCGTTGTCTATTACATTCCCTATTTTTACGCTTTTAACAGCTGTTGCAAATCTTTTTGGCATAGGTGCCAATAGCGTGATTGCCAGAAGTTTGGGAAGAAATGACAGGGATACGGCTAAAAAAGCATCTTCATTTGGATTCTGGGCCAGTTTTGCAGTAACTGTACTATTGTCCATTATACTTGGCGTGTTTATGAATCCAATTTTAATTTTTTTTAAGGCAGATGCCTATACATTGAGTTTCTCAGCCAAATATTTATTTTGGGTGTTTGTTATTGGTGGGGTTCCCACTGTTGCCGGATTGATTTTGGGACATTTGGTTCGGTCCGTGGGAAAAACAAAGGAAGCAGGTATCGGTCTTTCCATTGGCGGAATTATGAATATAATACTTGATCCGATCTTTATTTTTGGAAAAGGGGATCCGTTATTTAATGGGGCAGTTACTATGCCTTTTGGGTTCAATATGGATGTTTCCGGTGCTGCTGTTGCCACGATGATTTCCAATACCATTTCCATGGTATATTTCTTTATTATTCTTTTGAGAATCAGAAAAACCACTGTTCTGAGTATCAATCCGAAACGTTTTTCTTTGGAAAAAGAAGTCGCTTTTGACACTTGTGCAGTTGGGGTTCCGGCAGCCATTTCAGTACTTCTGGTTTCTGTTTCTATTGCTGTTCTCAATGGTCTTTTATTGAGTCATGAAGGTGGAAATATTCTTTCGGCAGCATATGGTGTCACTTCAAAATGCGGTACAATTGCATTACATATTAGTATTGGAATTGCGCAGGGAGTTATGCCGCTGATTGGTTTTAGCTATGGAGCAAAAAACCATAAGCGGGTTCATCAGGTATGTAGTCTGGCGTTTAAAATTCTGTGGATATTCTCTATCGTGTTCCTTATCATTGTTCAATTAATGCCCGAAGCGATTGCTGGAATCTTTACTCCCCATGAGGAAACAATACAAGTTGCAGCGGCGTTTATGCGTTGCTGGTCTTGGTGTGTAATTGGTATGAGTCTGTTTAATATGTATAATTCTGTATTCCAGGCTGTTGGTAAGTGGAAAACATCACTTTTTCTGGCTGTATTGCGTTTGGGTATCATTTTCACAGTACTTTCTTTTGTTATGGATGCCATTTGGGGTGTTACAGGACTGATGTGGGTGCAGGCAGTTACCGATACGGTGTCCTTTCTTATTGCCGCTGGTCTGTATTCCCGTTTCAAGAAGACAGTTATCAAAGAAGCAAAAACGTCTCCTGCTCCCGTGCCTGTCCAAAACACTTCAAATCGGGTGATTACCATTAGCCGTGAATTTGGCAGCGGAGGAAGAACCATTGGCAGGGAGGTTGCAGCAAAACTGGGGATTCCTTGTTATGATAGTGAGATTATAGAAAAGATTTCTGCTGAAACAGGATTTGCCAAGGAATATGTGGAACAATATGGAGAATACGCTATCTCGGATAATCTATATAACAATGCTCTTGCTGGCAGAACCTATGATGGACAATCAGATGCAGATAAACTCTGGCTGACACAAACGGAAGTCATTACAAAACTTGCGGAACAAGGACCTTGTGTGATAGTTGGCCGCTGTGCAGATTACATTCTTCGTGATAAAGCCGACTGTTTGTCAATATTTATTCATGCTTCTGATGAAAAGAGGGCAGAACGTATTGTATCGGTCTATGGGCAGCGGGAAGAAGCTCCGGCTGAAAGACTTCATGACAAGGACAAAAAGCGTAAAGCTTATTATGAACTTTATACCGGTACAACCTGGGGAGAGACCGATAATTACGCGCTTTGTCTTGACAGTGGAGTTTTGGGAATCAATAAATGTGTTGAAATTATTAAAAATTTGTATGGAGCGGAATAGAGTTATCGAATATTGAAGAAAAATGGAAAGAGATTCACGATTTATTTTAGATGTGAGTCTCTTTCTTTTTTGAATTATTGTAATTATTCAGAGCCCATAGGCAAAAGTTATTATAAATCAGCATGATTCTGAATTATTACAAATTGTTTTGATCTGTGAACAGAGTTGTGGCAAAAAAAATTTACAAAATTATAAAACAAATTTTGCCACAATTGCAGATACAACCTATGAGATAAATATGTTATACTCATATTGTACAGGATTGTGGGAGTGCGCAGCACGGAACAATCCTGCAGGCATCATAGTTGGGGACTTTTGCCACCAACATCATAAGATGGGAGGGATAACATGTCAGAGTTTTCAAATTATATCAGTCGTTTTGTAGAAGCGGAACAAGTTCGTGTTTCAGAATTGGCACGTTTTTGTGGAGTAGACCGGGGAACCACATATAAATATTTGAATGGAGGACGTCTTCCTGCCACAGGGGATGTGGTAATAAAAATAGGAGAATATTTGCGGTTGTCTCCCATGGAGATGAAACAGTTAAAAGAAGCGTATGAAATCGATCGGATAGGAAAAGAAACGTATTTTTCCAGAAAAAATGTCAGAGATTTTCTGATTCATTTTCCTGAAATGAAATGGGAGGAGACACCGGTTTCCTGGAATGAGACTTATGAGGAGAAAGAAGATTCCTGTATAGAAACGATTCAGGATAAAAAAGAGTGGAGACACATTTTGTGTAAAATGCTTTTAAAAGAGCAAAAGCAGGCAAAGCCCATGATTCGTCTGCAGATGCAGCCAAAATCTTCTTTTTTATACGATTTTTTAATTTCTCAGGCACAATTATTTTCCAATATGCGGATGGAACAGATTATCTGTGTGGATCATGATGGGAAAGACAGCAAAAAGGGTGTTGAAAATTTGGAAAGCCTGAAACAGATTATTATGATGCATGTGGCAATGCTGGATTATCAATCGTTTTATTATTATGACAGTGCAGACTCCCATTTTCACAATCTAAATATACTTCCATGTATGATTTTGACGACAGAAGAAGTATTGTTATTTCATCCGGATGAAAAGGAAGGTATATGGATGAGGGATCCTTCGGTTGTTTCCATGCTGAAAAATCGATTTGATGCCAATAAAATTTTATGCTCACCATTTTTGCATGCTATTACTGATGGATTTGCAGAGTATGAAAAACTGACAGAGATTATTTATGAAAAAGATTGTCATTCCATTCAGGCTGACCCATGTATAATGCCTTATTTAACACCGGATATGGTACAAAACTATGTATCGGATCCGTCTTGGCTAAAGGGATGCGAAGGAATTCTACAAAGTTATGGGAAGGCCTGGGAATCAAAAGAAACTATTTTTGTGTTTATGACAGTTTCGGGATTAAAGTACTTTATGGATACCGGGATGAATTTGGAAATTCCTGCCTTTTTGCAGGTGCGATTTACTAAGGAAGATCGTTTGAATATATTGAGGAAGATGGTACATACTCCTCGTTTTATTACTTACCTTTTGAAAGAACCTCTGGATGCAATACCATTAAATATGCATTGGTATATTACAAAAGAAGCCGGATGTTTTCTGTTTTATAACCGGAAGCAGGAACAGGTATATATGATTTTGAAAGAATCCGGTTTATTGGAAATGTTTCGGGATTATATGGAATCTCTGGATTCGACAGCATACTACAATGAAGAAGAAAGTCACATTCAGCTGGAAGCGGTATTGGCTGAGTATGAGAAAAGATGGAAAGAATAAGAGGAAAGAGAGGGATTCCGTTTGTCAGAGTATTCGAGTTTATTAAGAAACTATATTGTGGAGAAAGAAAGAGCAAACGTGGCAAAAATGGCGGTTTATTGTGGAATCCCAATTAAGCAGGTATATTTATATATGAACGGAAAAGCGCTTCCTAAAACCAGAGGGATTGCCGAACAGATGAGTGATTATATGCATCTGACACCGATACAGAAAAAACAAATGATGAGAGCGTATGATAAAGCTGTTATCGGAAGCGAACGTTATGAGTTGTATGAAACAATTAATGCCTGTATGTTGCAGTTTCCTTATGGAGAAAAGTACTTTAAAAATGTTGATGTCACTTGGGACTGGGAAGCGTCGGTGTACAAGGGGTACAAACGAGATAAAATAGAAATGAGGGGCGATAGAGCGGAAATGTCAGATTTTCCACTCTATCTGAACACGGTCGCTGGTGGCCTTGATTGTAGAAATCAAGCCATCGGCGGCTTTTCTTTTGTCGTCAAAATCTATGCTCTCCCAGTTGTCGAGATAATAGGACAGTTTCTTTATCTGCTGGGGCGATATGGTTTCGACACTCAAATCGGCTATTGCTTTTGAAATGGTCTGACGGCGGGTGTCCAGTTCTTCGATTTTCTTGTTGGCGTAGGCAAGCAAGGTCGCATTGGCTCCAGTCAGCGTGTCCAGCAGCTTTTCAATTTCTGCCTCCACCTGCGCCAGCTCTACTTGATAGGCTGTCAGCTTCGGATTGACCTTTTCCTCTTTGCCGTGGAGTATCTGAAAATCTTTGAATTTCTCCTGCATGGCCGAGAAAATGAATTGCTCAAATTCTTCTTTGCGGATTTTCCCGCAGCCCGGACAACCTTTATTTTCCGTCCGTTTGGTACAGCGGAAATAGCCTGTGCTGTTTGGTACATGGGTGGCTTTCAGCGCATACCCACAATGCCCGCATTTGATTTTTCCGGCCAGCCAAGTGTTTTTCGGTTTCCGCCCCTGTTGGAAGGTGGTGTTTGCCATGAGCTTTTTCCGGCATTTCAGCCATGTGTCAGAGGGGATCAATGCTTCATGGGGAGCGATAACAAGTATCTGGTCTTTTAGGCACCTGTCCTTGTCCTCTTTCACATCCCGCCCCTGATAGAGATAGCAGCCGTTTGTTCCGGCAAAATCGGAAGCGTCATTGACAATCGCCGCGCCCTGGCTCTTGAAAAACTCGTACAGTTCCAAGTCGGCCTGCGCGTAAACAGGGTTCCGTAAAAGCTGGGAAAGGAAACTCCGAACCATTGACTTTTCGTAAATCTTGATACCCTGTTCCTCAAAGTAGCGGGTAATGTCTCCGAAAGAGGTTTCCGGCTCAGCGTACATCTCAAACATCAGCCGTACATGGTCGGCGGCTACGGGGTCGGCAACCATCTTTTTTGTACGGATACCCTCTACCACGGTGGGCTCCAACTGATAGCCGTATGGAGCCTGCCCGCTCATGTGGAAGCCTTTCAGGCAACGGGAATAGTAGGCGTCCGTGACGCGCTTCTGGATTGTCTCACGTTCAAGCTGGGCGAATACAATGCAGATATTCAGCATGGCCCGTCCCATCGGGGTCGAGGTATCAAACTTTTCCGTGGATGATACAAACTCTACATCGTACTCTTGAAACAGCTCCATCATATTTGCAAAGTCCAGAATAGAGCGGCTTATCCGGTCCAGCTTGTACACGATGACCCGCCGAACCTTTCCCTTGCGGATCTCGCCCAGCAACTTTTGAAACTCCGGTCTGTCGGTATTCTTGCCGGAATAGCCTTTGTCCTTAAATACCCGGCAGCTCCCACCTTTCAATTCATACTTGCAGAAGTCAATCTGACTTTCAATGCTGATACTGTCCTTACGGTCTACTGACTGTCTCGCATAAATGCAATCTTCTCTGATAAATTCCATATTGGGCTCCTTTCCTTGTTGGAATGGAGCTACCAACCTTACAACTATATTATACTATCAGCAGCCCCGGACAACAATGTTGCGAATGGTTAGTGAAATCTGTCCCCGTACTTACTGAACACCTCGTAAAGACGGCGTTCAATTTCTTTTTTGCGCTGTTCCTTCTCCTTCGGGGAAAGTACCGGCGTGAGGCTTTCCAGCACAATGATTTTCCCTTGAAAGGGTACAGATTTTGTTTCTCGTTGATATGTGACGGCCTGTGTCATTGGAAACCTCCTTTTCAGAATAGGTGTACTTGCCAGCGTTTCCCTCTTGTCCTATGGGGAAATGTCAAAAGACGGCACCCGCAGGTACCGCCCTTTGAGCTTTCTCCACTTCGGGCCGATGTGGCCCGAGGTCAGTACGGACTGGAGTGGAACTTCTGTTTGGCGTCCTCCACACTGTTGAGATCAAAGACTTCATAAAGCTGTCCCACAACACGACGAATATCCTTCTTTGAAAAGCCGCAGTCCTCCATTGCCATGATGACATAGCCGCGGCAGGCGTCGTTGCTCCATTCATCCGGCTCGAAACCGGGAAACATCCCAAATGCATTTTCCATAAGAAACTCCTTTGAGAAAAAGATGGGGAGCCCCGCCGGATTGGTTGGCCTATCATCAGACAGCATTGCCGGAGGGCTCCCCACAGGTTTTTACTACATCACAGGCACATCGGACGGGCATAGGCTTTCTGCCCCATAGTATTTCAACTCTCCCCATTCTGATGGCAAGGCGTTCTCATTGCCTGCGACGGATCACGGCTTGCAAGGCCGCTTCAACGCTCGGACTGTGACTAAACGCAAGTATCCGGGTTATGTGCTTGTTCCGGTGGAGCCAGCCTTACCCCACCTATGGCATGAGCCTGATCGCTCGCTCTGTTTTATAGAGACTGTATTCTCCAAAAGCAGAGGTCATGGCGGGCCTGTCACACAGCGCATTTCCCTTCGTATCCGGGTGCCTTTTTATTCAGTTTTTGATTGGCATGAGGGCTTGTCCGAACCTCGGGCCACCTTGACCCGAAGTGTTTTGCCTCTCATAAGCCATTTCATTTTTGGGCCTAAATCGGTACACCTCACAAAGATTTTTTCAAAATTTTTTCCAAGTGCCGCAGACCGCGCTCGATTGCCACACGGACTACTTTCTCATTGACACCCTCTGCCCGGGCAATATCCTGTTTCGTCATGCCAAGAATGAAGTGAGCGTAAATCCGTTTTGCCTGTTTGTCCGGCAAGCTGGCAATAGCAGCGTGAAGCTCCTGCATGGTAACTTTCCGCTCGTACAGCTCATGGAGCGAAAGTGCGACAAAGATAGCCTCATGCTCCAGCCCATCATCCCGATCAAGGGAATAGTAGGCTTTATGGCGGTATGTACGCAGCCGGTAGGCAGCTTCCTTGCGGTCAAATTCTTTGAACATTTCAGCAACTTCGTCCGATACTTCCATGAAGCAATCCGATGTATAAAACGGGTAGTAGTCCCGCAGATTGATAATAGCCATATTGACCTCCGTTTCGGTTGGTGGTTGACGAGTGACCGAAACAGAGGCGGCGGGGAGCGGCACCGGGGAATGACTTCGGGCCAACATGGCCCGAAGCAGTCCCATAAGAACGCAAAAGCGCCCGGGCGGCACAAGGCCACTCGGACGCATGAAATGACATAACAGTTAAGGTTCCAAAAAATTTCACACACATAGCCGGAATGACCCGGAGGCGGGGCTATGCTTTTTTTAGCTGGATTAGGTCAACTGACCCGCAAAAGAATAAAATAGACATGGCGGCTCCCTCCCAGGGCCGCCAATCTTACACACTCCTTTAGATAAAATAAGAGCGGCGGCCTTGAGTGTTCAAAGTCGCCGCTGGGATATGTAGAATGAGCGCACAATATCAGCCTGCCCCGCAGCGTTTTTTTCTTTCCCCGTTGGGCGGGGCAGGCTTTTTGATATATCAATATATGAAATAAAGAAAGCCGACAACAGACAAGGCTACTTTGTCTGTTATCGGCTCTGCGTCTGTGCGTCTGGCTCTTTGATAACTGTTATGTTCATGTGATATGCAGTAATAAGTGTTTCTTGCTTACATTTGGGGCAATACAGGGGGAAATTTATTAGCACCGTATCCCCGCGGATCTTTAGCCGTGTTTTATTATGGCACATAGGGCATAGTACCCATTGAATTTCATGCAATGTATCACCATCTTATCTACTTTTTCTTATTATTCTTCCATGCTCTGTATATTGCATTTGCGATAGGAAGCAAAATACATATTGCTACAAACCAGCCCGGAAAATGTGGCATAGTTACTCCCTCCTCCTTACATAAAATTAGACATTGCCAACGCAGCACAGACAACAGCAATTAAAAATGACACAACTATCCTTGACACGGAAAAGCTGTACAATTTTTCTGGATGATTGATGTCATAACGAACAGAAATTGTAGTTCCAACTTGTGATGCCATAGGTACTTGTATTCTGTTTTGCGATTGATAGGTTTTTCCTTTTACCTTGTATGAAATAGTTGCCCATTTTGAATTGCGGAATTTTGAGTTCTGAGGGTTTGGTGTTTTAATTGAAATAATTGTTCCAACTACCCGCGCTGTTTGGTTCCTTTTCAGCAAATACTGAATGAAATTTATAAAACCAAAGACAAATGCCAAAATAGCAATGATATAGAGAAAAATAGTATCTCTCATAGTCCCACCTTTCTTTATGCTAAATCAGTTTCGTTGTAGATTTTTATAGACAACATAGACGACAGCACCAAAATTATAAAGCCACCCACTAAAACGCCGCTATAAACAAAATAAGCGGGGATTGAAGCAAGAAAATCCAAGTTGGCGGTATCCATTCGCATAAGCATAGGGAGAATGAACGGTGAAGCAACAATAATAACGGCAAATGCAAATTTTGTTTTCTCGTACCCCAGCTTATATTGAATTGGCAAGTAAATCCCAATGAAAACAGATGTTACAAAGAACATAAGGATAAACAATGCTATGCCAGATGTACCCAGCCCCGGAATAAGAAGTGTTTCAATTCCAAAAATGATGCAGCACGCAACATATATTGCAATACAGAAAATGTATTTTGATAATACCATCATGCTCCTTGAGAACGGCGTGGCACATAGTAATGTTGTAGCTTTAGGAAATTGATACTCTTTCAGAGATACATATTGAAGCAGCATAAAAACCGAAAAAATCACGGAAAGGATAAAACCAAAAGTTCCAGCAAACTCTGGTGTCCGCCAGCGCATGACCGGCGGAATAAGAATAGCAGCTACCAACACAATCAGAACATACTTCTTAACAATCAAAAAATCTTTTTTTATCAAATGAAATAACATTATTCTTTTCCTCCTTCAATATTGCCGAGCATAATATCCTCGATTGTCGGACGCTCAATAATAATGTCTGGAATATACTGCTGAACCTCAGACACCCTTTGGGTAATTCCAGTAAACCCATAAGCTGTTTCAGAAATTCGTAAGAAGAGCTTGCGGATATTTTCGTCCATCTTACGCATATCACCTTTAACGATACGGTAACTATCCAGCAAGGTATCTTTTTCCTCTTGAAACACAATGCGTCCATTGTCAATCAGAATAAGCATATCGGCAATCTTATCCAGATCGGATGTAATATGCGTTGAGAAAAAAACACCTTTTCCGCCATTGCTCATGTAGTCTGTCAGTATGGTTAAAAGTTGTCCGCGGATAAGCGGATCAAGGCCACTGGTCGGCTCGTCCATAATCAGCAATTCGGCATTATGTGAAAGCGCCAGTGCAAGAGCATATTTCATTTTCATGCCTTTAGAAAGTGTATTGATTTTCTGCTTTGGACTGAGTTCAAACCGCTCCATATATTCCTTGAAATCCCGTTCACTCCACGCAGAGTATGCCGAGGCAATTACATCTTTCATTTCAGCTAATGATAATTCGTCATAAAAGCAGCCATCATCCAAGACAACGCCAATACGATCTTTGATTTTACGAGCATCTTTTTCAATGTCCATACCAAAAAAATTGATATGACCAGAAATGCGACTGGTAAGCCCTAATATAGATCGTAGAGTAGTTGTTTTGCCTGCGCCGTTAACGCCAATAAATCCCGTGATACATCCTTCCGGCAGGGTAAAGGAAACATCCTTCAAACTGAAATTGTCATACGATTTATTTAGGCCAGTTACTTTCAAAATATCGTCCATTTCAATCCTCCTCGTACAGAATATCCATCATAGCATTTAATTCATCTTTGGTAATTCCCATTGTTTTCGCCGTCTGTATCATATCTTGCATTTTCTGTTCCACAAGGCGGCGCTTAGAATCTCGCAATAGTTCAATATTGCTGGTTGATACAAAAGTACCCTTTCCTACTTGACTTGTGACAAAACCTTCTTTTTCCAGTTCCTCATAAACCCGCCGTATGGTTAAGACGCTAACAGACAAATCGTTTGCGAAGGCTCGAATAGATGGAAGTGGATCACCCTCGACTAATTCCTCTTTTAAGATAGCATCTTTAATTTGGTCTTTGATTTGCTGGTATAGAGGATTTTCCGAAGTATTAGAAATCAATATCTTCACAAAGTATTTTCCTCCTGTGTTTTAATGTGATGTTCCTACATACACACTATACACTACAAACACAATAAAGTCAAGAATAGCTTACCTGAGCAACTTAAGAAGCAGGAGACGAAATAAAATAGCCTTTTATATAAAATTTCATTACATTCTCATAATCAAACCCGAAATGTACAATGATATAGGGTGATATGAGAATGAACCAAGATGAAAGAAGGTTTGACTTTCACGGGCTCGGGCTCGCTTTGAAACAAGCCAGAGAGGAAAAGGGCTGGACGCAAGCCTATGTGGCGGAGCTGGTCGGCAAGACTGACCGCACCATTATGAACATTGAGAACAAAGGCCAGCACCCCAGCTTCAACCTGTTTTTCAAACTCGTCACTCTGTTCGACATTTCCGTAGATCAGTTTTTCTATACAGAAGGTCAGCGTGGAGAGAACAGTTGCAGAAAGCATATTGATGTGCTTTTAAGCTCGATGAATGAGAAAGAGCTTGTTGTCATGGAGGCCACAGCCGAAGGGCTCAAGAAAGCCAGAGAAACGGAGGTTCAGGAGTAAGAGCCTCCGTTTTTTCATGCCATTTTGGGGGCTGCCGCTAAGTGGCAAGCAATGCCTCCGTGGCCACAAAGGCTCGGACGCTGCTTGTTGGGGCTCGCCCCAAACCCGTATCTTCGGGCCAACATGGCCCGAAGTATTTGCGTCGCTTTGCTCCTTGTTTTCATAACCTCAACGCTCCTTTTCCTGCTTTCTGCCCGGCTCGGTGTAGCCCAGCAGAGTATCAATATTTGCCTTGATGGTGACGATCTCCTGCATATCCCGGCGCGCTTTCTGATACTCTCCATAAAGGCGCTTTTTCTTTGCCGTGAGCTTACGGCCTTCCTCCTTCAGCACATTCATTTTGGGGAGTTTCGCTCCGCCCAGCAGACGGCGCATTTCCGCCTGTGCCGCCCGGTACAGCTCAATATCCGCCTCATGCTCCGCAAGGAATTTCCGGCTGTACTTCGTAGCCTTGTACTGCTCAAAGACCGGGCGCGTTTTGGCATACTGAACCGTTGCGGCTTTTAGTCCGGCATTGGTTTTCATGGCCTGCTCCGTCTGCTTGATCTGCTCGGAAAGTACATGGAAATGGTCGGTTGCCTCGGTGGCTTTCTGCACCAACTGCTCATAATCAGTCAGGCCGTTGTCCTGTATATAGGCGAGGGCAGCGGCCATCTGCTTGATGTTGAACACCTTCGCCCACCGCTCGTAGCCCGGCCCCTTACCGGCAGCCAGCTTTGCTTGAATATCCACCGCCAGACTGATTTTTCGCTCCGGGCGTCCGGGGCGTTTTTCTTTGCTCTCAATGGCGGCAAGAATATCTTTCAGATCGTAGCCGTCCCCCAGCGTAGAGGCCCGCAGACGGGTAAAGCGTTCCTGTCCCTGGCCGGTCAGCCGGAAGCTGATACCACCGCCCCGAACCTTCTTGACTTCATATCCGGCTCGCTTCATCAGGCCGAGAAATTCGCCCAGATCGGCGGGGCGCTCCGCCAGCGCGGTATCAATGGCAAGGCGCAGCCGGTCCTGATACGAAAGCGGGGCTTTCCGTTCTTTCTGCCACTCCCCATAGTTCCGATACTTGCCCTTGCTCCGGGGCTTCGGGTTCTCCACGATGGACAGCCCGTTTTCAAGGCACAGCCGGTCAGAGAGCCGCCGGAGGGCGAAGCTGGAGCCCCAGAAGTTTCGGAATTTCCGGGTGCAGTCAAGGGTGGTGGAGTTGTAATAGATGTGACAATGGATGTGCTGGCGGTCTGTGTGCGTGGTAACGATAAAAGCGTGCCGCCCCTTCGTCCAGCGCATAGCCAGCTCATAGCCGATACGGTTCGCCTCCTTCGGTGTGATCTCCCCCGGATAGAAGGACTGTCGTATCTGATAGCACAGCACATCATTGGCCTTTTTCTGTTCCCGGCCCGTCATGGCGGCATAGCTGGCCTTTGCCAAAAGAAACTCGTCCGCCACGGTAGCGGGGTCGCACTCATAAGCGGAGATATACTTTCCGCTTTCTGTTTTCTCCGGGTTTTTGCCATAGTCCAGACAATCCCGGATGGCCTCGGCAATCGTTTCGCCTTCGCCCGCATGGCGCTGCAACAAAGTTGTGGTAGCCAGAAATCATCCCTCCCTTCGATGAAAAGAGGCGGCCCGTCCAGACCGCCCCGACTTCGGGCCATTATGGCCCGAGGCTGTTCAACTTGCCAGAAACCGATACAGAGCGGACTTGCCTCCGTCCAGAGCCCAAAGCAGAGAGCCAGCCGCCGCTTGCAGCCCATACGGCGAAAGGAGGAAGGCGAGGAACAGAAATACAATCCCGCCGATGGGTGTCGGCGTGAAAAAAAGGGCGATACCCAGCACCGCTAGGATCACTGAGGCAATCGTCAGCAGGAAGGCGCAAATATCAAACAAAAACACCAGCAGAGCCGCCAGAAGGGACAGCACCAGAGCGAAGGGCGCAACTAATATTTTTAGCAGTATCTTCATCATCAAAACCTCCTTTAGTCTTTCTATCTCTATTTTATCATGAATACGCCGCCTAAAACGGTGCCCTTAGACCGCACGAATGGTGCAGCCAAACCGCTAAAATGGTGCATGGTCACCGCAGCCATGGTGCATTGACAGGATGGCCACTAAAATGGATTTAGCATCGTTAGATGCAAATTCAATTTAGGAGGCCTTACCATGGTCAATCACAAAGAGATCCTTCGGCTCAAAAATCTGGGACTCACAAACCGGGAGATCGCAGATGCAGCTGGCTGCGGCCGCAACACGGTCACACGCACATTAGCCCGTGCTCGGGAGCAACAGCTTGGCTGGCAGCAAGCGCAGTCCATGTCGCAGCAGGAAGTTTCCCAACGGCTATTTCCAACCGAGCAAAAGAACCCTGTCTACAAGATGCCGGACTACGAATGGGTACACCGAGAGATGCAGAAGAGCGGCGTCACCCTGAGCCTGCTGTGGGTAGAATACTGCGAGCAGTGCCGCCAGAACGGCGAGCTGCCTTACAAATCCACCCAGTTCAACAAGTACTACGCAGACTATGTCCACAAGACCAAAGCCACCATGCACCTGGAACACAAGCCCGGCGAGACCATGCAGGTGGACTGGGCGGGCCAGACAGCAACTCTGGTGGACACAGACACCGGGGAGCGGCTGGACGCCTATCTGTTTGTGGCGGTGCTGCCATACAGCGGATACGCCTATACAGAGGCCTTCCTGGACATGAAGCAGGAATCCTGGATCACCGGCCATGTCAACGCCTATCGGTATTTCGGCGGCGTCACCCGCATCCTCACGCCGGACAACCTTAAGACCGGTGTAGTCAAGAACTCCCGGACAGAAACAGTGCTCAACAAATCCTACCAAGAGATGGCGGAGTACTACGGCACCGCCATTCTTCCGGCTCGCCCCCGCAGCCCCAAGGACAAGGCCTTTGTGGAAGGCTCTGTGGGTGTGGTCTCCACCTGGATTCTGGCGGCGTTGCGCAATCGCCAGTTTCTGTCCCTCACGGAACTGAATCAGGCCATCCGTGAGAAGCTGGAAGCCTTTAACCACAAGCCTTTCCAGAAACGGGAGGGCAGCCGGGCGTCCTGCTTTGAGGAAGAGAAGCTGTTTCTGCTGTCTCTTCCGGCTACACCATTTGAGCTGGCAGTCTGGAAAGTGGCAACCGTCCAGTATAACTACCATATCAGCGTGGAGCGCATGAATTATTCCGTGCCGTATGAGTACATCAAGCAGCAGGTGGATGTACGCCTTACCCGGACCACGGTGGAGATCTTCTTTGCCGGCACCCGTATCGCCTCCCATCTGCGGCTTCAGGGGCGTCCCAACCAGTACAGCACGGTGGAGGGCCATATGCCTCCGGACCACCAGACCTACCTGCAATGGAACGGCGAGCGTTTCCTCCGCTGGGCGGAGCAGATCGGCCAGCACACCGCTGCCGTGGTACGGCTGTTTCTCTCCGCCCACAAGGTGGAACAGCAGGGCTACAAGTCCTGTATGGTCCTGCTGAAACTGGCCGAGCGCTATTCCCCGCAGCGGCTGGAGAGCGCCTGCCGGAAAGCCCTCTCTTACACTTCCTCCCCCAGCCTGAAAAGCGTCCAGTCCATCCTGAAATCCGGGCAGGACAAACTGCTGGATGAGGATGCTCCGGCCAGGCCGGAAGAGCCCAAAGCCCATAAGTTTACCAGGGGCCCCGGCTATTACAAGAGGGGGGAATAACCATGCTGAGCAATGAAACAGTACGTAAGCTGCAGGAGATGCACCTGGGCGTCATGGCAGAAGCCTTCTCCGCCCAGCTGGAGGATGCGCAGTTCCAGGCGGTGTCCTTTGAGGATCGGTTTGCCATGCTGGTGGATGCGGAGTGGAGCGCTCGGAAAAGCAATCGCCTGGCCCGGCTCATCCGGAATGCCGGCTATGCGGATCCTGCCGCCTGTGTGGAGAATATCGAATATCTGCCGGAGAGAAAACTGGATCGGGAACAAATCCTGCGTTTGGCCTCCTGTGCTTACCTCCATGAGGCCTATAATGTCATCATTTTAGGAGCAACCGGGGTAGGCAAGACCTATCTGGCCTGTGCCCTTGGCATGGCGGCAAATCGCAGTTTCTACTCTGTTCGTTACATCCGCCTGCCGGATCTGCTGGTGGAGATCTCCGTAGCCCGGGCTAACGGAACCTACCGGGACTACATGAAAAAGCTCAAGAAAGAGAAGCTGCTCATTCTGGACGAGTGGCTGCTCTACCCCCTCAAGGAGGCAGAGGCCCGGGATGTGCTGGAACTGGTAGAGGCCCGGAACAAGGTAGCCTCCACCATCTTCTGTTCCCAGTACGACACCAGCGAGTGACATGAAAACCTGTACGACCCGACCCTGGCTGATGCCATCTGTGACCGGATCATCTACAATGCCTATACCATCCAGATCGAGGGCGAGTCCATGCGAAAGCGCAAGGGCATCCCAGAGTAATTCCCCGCATGGCGGTCTGGTGCACCACGCTCCCGGCCGCCATGCACCATCTCTGCGGAAGCAGTGCACCATTCCGGCGGTGGCGATGCACCATCATCCGCGGTCAAGTTGCACTTTTGGGGCGGCATATGCATTTATCATGCCTGCCCGGGGACATAAATGTTGCGAAAGATTAGAGAATCCTGTCCTAAATCTATTTTCAAATAAAAACGGATGGTCTAATGAAACCATCCGTTTTTAAACATATTCTATTTGTCCGGCTTGATAGTTTGTTTAACCAGTTCGGCTTTTTGTTTCTCAATGAGATTTGAGTAGACTGCATAAGCAACATTTTGAAAATAATCGATATACAAACTCTGGTCACTTGCAGGCAAGGGGGCCAAACGTTCTATACCGTCATCTTCAAGCTGGTATGTTTTTACAATATTGATTTTCAAGTCGGTTTGCTTAAAATTCACATCGATTACTATTGTTATCGGGAGTGTCTTGTGCGAGAACTTGTAACTCATACTTGAAAAAATAAAACCTTGAGACATACATTCCTTTACAAAATCATTATTTCTTAACCCGTCACCTTTTAAAATCGCACTACTAATTCCCGAAAGGCGTCCGCTGGGTTCAGAAGCATCAATTTCGCCTGATGTAGTCTCGTCATTTTCATCATCAATGCTTTTTTCATCTTTGTTTACAGTAACATTAATAATGTCTGTTAGTTTCCATTCTTTGTGAGTGTACGCGCCAAAATCATCAAAGAAATCTACCTTGTGTGCCTTTAAAAGACTTGCTAAAGTTATTCTTTTAAGACCAAATACAGCCTGTTCACTATCTTCTTGAATCATTTCATCCAGAAGTGTGACAAACTGTTTTGATTCCGACATTCCTTCGTGCCGTATGCTAACTTTAAACTTCTGCGAATCATCTTCTAACGGGGAAATGGTAACATCTAAAGTCACTGTTCGCGTTTCAGCAATTTTAATACGGCCTCTTTGGGGTTTTTTATATATGTACTGCAATGTTACGCTGGTTTGATTTCTTGCAATGTTTTTTAATGTATACTTAGTATTCGAACTACGACCTTTATTGACAAATTCATCTGCTATACTCGTCAGAAAATCTTCTTGGGACTGTTCGCTTTTAGGAGAGATTATGACAACAGTAGACTTCAAGTTGTTTTGCTCAAAATTCATAACCTCTTGCATCTGAGTCATAGTTGCAGAGCCAAAAAAATGATGGTGTATCAAGTCAGAAAGAGCCTCTGAATTAGTACATACGGGAAGGATACCTTTTTGCCGTAAAACATATTTGACACTTTGAGCGTTAATTAGTTTATCGTCTATTAATTTTTTAAGGTCATCCCCCTTAACAAAGGATTGAACTGCCATTATTCTCGCCTCCCTTATGACTCATAATAGATTCTTGATAAACGACGATTGTCCATCAGATAATATTTAAAAGTATCTTTTTCTGCGAACATTTTTGAAAAAGATTCTTTAATGTGATCTATGTCTTTTTCTGTTTCAGGATAAAAATAGAAATGAACTTCTTGATAACGATCACTTCTCGATTCTAATTGTAATTCATTAATCATATCCTGCAAATACTTTAAAGAATCATCTGTAACGTGCTCAAAACAAAACAGGGCCTTTATATCAACCTTTGTTGTAACGCCTTGGTTGGTTGCACTTTTAATATAGGATGCCAAGATGTAGTCGGAAAATAAATATGTTGGCGTGACTACAGGTGAACGATCCCAGGTAGAACCACCAATGGATGGATATATAATGCCAAAGCTATTTTCAATACTGTTTTGCTTAATTTTCGCAATTTCAGCATTAAAAGAATACCATTTTTCAAGCCTACTATTATCTGCAAGATAAATCATTAGAGGATGGCGACGTCTTGGAACCTTAATTTGGGAAATGCTTTTTAACGCACGTTCCATCTCGTATATGTTATCACTTGAATTATATAATAAAATCCCACCGATTAAAGTATATTCTTCTAAATATGTAGTTAAGGCAGGAGATGTTGAAGCACACTCAATAGTATTACACAATTCCTCAACCCATAATGACAAATTACTCGGAATAAAGTTAGACCATTCGCGATGTTTGCATTCTATAATAAAGGCCTCTTGGCGTTTAGTGAAAGGATTATAATACCCTGCTAATATATCTACACCATGCGTTTTTTTGTCAGAAGATTTTGCGTTTTTATGTGCAGCTCTTATGCAGTCAATTTGAACATCTTGAGCTAAAATCTTCCATTCCAAATGCTCAAAAATAGAATTTCCATAGTGCTCTAATTTTTTCCCAATTTTTTGACTAAGTTCGCCCATCAATGTTCACCTCCATTCAGCAAAATTTGATGGAGAAACAATATTTCTTCATCGTCCATCGAGGAACGAGACTTATAAACGGTAACTCGCCCCTTTGCAGTAATTCGGAGTTTAATTGAGCTATTATCACAGTAAAGAATAATAGTCATGCTTGAAATTTTATCATTATATTTCTGTAGGATAGAAAAAGCATCTCCGTACGATGAGAGATCCACAGTAAAGTTGCCAACAATATCCTCCGTAAAGAGAAAATCTTGAAAGCACACTTTAGAGACTTTTAACTTATAACCTTTCAATTTTTCTAATAGAGTGTCAATCGTAACTTCGATACTATTAATGGAAATAGGCGCTAACAAATTCGATAGCTCAAATACTAATTTGTTTGCCGAAGTTTTGTTTCCCCAAATTTCCAAAAAACCATCCGTAATGCTGAAAGAAATAACATTTGCTTTAGGAACAATACGATATTCAAAAACTCTCTGCTCAGGGTTATAATAAGATTCTTGAGCATTTTGGACAATGACATATTCGCCCAGTAGTTCATTGGCGCTAATCATTTCCAAATTAAAATAGGTATTTTCATCTTCTGGATAACCTTTCAAGCGTGAATATATTGATTCTACATTGATTTCTACTGGTGAACGCAATTCATATATAAAAATACTGCTGGAAGCCATCGAGTTACCTCCTTTAAAAATGTTGTCAGAATCTACAATTAATACAATTATACGACTATATAGAAAAGTTATCAATGTCATGGCAGGCAAAAGTTATCATCAGTTACTGTCAAGTAATCATTGGCAACTTTCTTTTTGATTTATCTTTTCTGTTTAAGCAGCTCTTTTTCGGGTTTCTAATACCCGGCCATGTGCAACATCCATTTCCGATCTCCCTGTATTTTCCCATCCAGTCCAACCAC
>JAPFDH010000026.1 GCA_026169045.1 Lachnospiraceae bacterium
TAATTTCTTCATAATAGTCGGTAAAGATTCTTTGTAAAATATTCATAACTCTATTATGCATGAAAATGAAAAAAAAGAAACCCCTAACCCCTCAAGATTGAGGGGAAGGGGAGTTGAATAGGCGAAGCCTATTTTTTATTTGCGTGTAGATAGCGAGCCGTGCGCGGATGCTTGCATACACATACGGTTGCTATCCGCCAATGCGAAAAATTGCAAAGCGTGTTTTTCATCGTCTGTATATAAAATCAGGGCTGTCACTCTACAGACAATCATCATTTGCGGAGTGGCAACCCTTTATGTTGTTTAGATAAATTGATTTTGCCGTGTATCGTATTGATAGTCGATATCAGCCAACTGTTTCGTAATAACACTTTTTTCCAATCCGTTTTCCTCACAAAATGTATCCAGATTTGGATAAAAGTCCCGAAGCTGGGTATTGATATAACTAAGCAATATGACAGGATCCTTTGGGAGCTTCATACAATAACCTCTTTCTAATATGGTAAACCAAAGATTTAAGAATGGCAGGTGGGGCATTTGCTTTTTAAAAGAGCATCAACCATGGCATGCATCAAAACGGCTTCTTCCGTCTGAGCCAGTGAATATCGTACTTCTTTACCAATCCGTCGTCCTACAATCAAACCGGATTGTTTTAAGCAGCGCAGGTGATGGGAAACAGCTGGGGCGGTCATATCGACTGCGGCAGCAAGGTTAGCGACACATTCTTCACTGTGACAAAGAAGCCAAAAGATCTGAAGACGTGTTCCGTCTCCCAGTTGTTTGAAGGCGTCTGCTGTAATTGCACAAATTTCCTTATCGGGAAGTCGTTCCAAAACCTCATGGATATCGCCATGATCATGTGGCATCCATGTAAATGAATGATGTTTCATAAAGTTCCTCTTTTTCTTTCCGCAAAAGGCGAAAATGACTAAAATAATGGTTAGATAATGATTCCGAATATCGGATCATGAAATTTGGAAGTCATCGCCGATATTCTGGTAAAATTTATAAAGAAATTGTACAATAATTATGGTAGGGCGTCAATATGAAAGTAAAGGGAAGCAAAAGGAAGCTAAAAGAAATATATGAAACAAAAAAATAGTCACAATAAATAAAATTGGTAAATATGACAAAAAAATAACAATAAAATTCAGCATAATATTCAAAAAAAGAGTAGAAAACAAAAACGTTACAAAAAAAACACAAAAAAATTGTTGCAAAAAATGAAAAAAAAATGGAAAAACGTCTTTACTAACTAAAAGATTATGTTATAATAATAACAGTTTATTCTGTCCGGGACGGAATATAACGTTAAGTGGGCAAAGTAAAGCTTTGCGTGAATACAGGAGGTTATTATGGCAAAATGGGTTTATTTATTTAAAGAAGGAAATGCAGATATGCGTAACCTTCTTGGAGGTAAAGGTGCCAACCTGGCCGAGATGACAGGATTAGGACTGCCAATCCCACAGGGATTCACTGTAACGACAGAGGCTTGTACCGATTATTATAACAGTGGAAAAAAGATTACAGATGAAATCCAGACACAGATTTTTGAGGCAATGAGCTGGCTGGAGAAAGAAAATGGAAGAACATTTGGAGATACAGAGAATCCACTTCTGGTTTCTGTTCGTTCCGGTGCGAGAGCATCCATGCCGGGTATGATGGATACCATTCTTAATCTGGGATTAAATGATATCTCTGTAGAAGGATTTGCGAAGAAAACTGGTAACCCAAGATTTGCATATGATTCTTATAGAAGATTTATCCAGATGTTTTCCGATGTTGTTATGGAAGTTCCGAAGTCTTTCTTTGAGAAAATCATTGATGAAGTAAAGGAAGCAAAGGGCGTTCATTACGACACAGAGTTGACAGCAGATGATTTAAAAGAATTAATTGTAAGATTCAAGGAAGTTTATAAGAATGCTATGAACGGGGAAGAGTTCCCACAGGATCCTAAGGTACAGCTGATGGAAGCTGTAAAGGCTGTATTCCGTTCCTGGGATAATCCGCGTGCCATTGTTTACAGACGTATGAATGATATTCCAGGTGACTGGGGAACTGCTGTAAACGTTCAGACTATGGTATTCGGTAATATGGGTGATACATCCGGTACCGGTGTAGCATTTACACGTAATCCATCCACAGGTGAAAAGGGAATCTATGGAGAGTACCTGATCAATGCACAGGGTGAAGACGTTGTAGCTGGTGTACGTACTCCACAGCCAATTTCTAAGCTGGAAGAGGATATGCCAGAATGTTATAAGCAGTTTATGGAAATTGCCATGAAACTGGAAAATCACTATCGTGATATGCAGGATATGGAATTTACAATTCAGGAAGGTAAGTTATTCTTCCTTCAGACCAGAAATGGTAAGAGAACAGCTCCGGCTGCTATTCAGATCGCATGTGATTTGGTAGATGAAGGTATGATCACACCAGAAGAAGCTGTTTGCCGTATCGAAGCAAAATCTTTGGATCAGTTACTGCATCCTACATTTGATCCTGCAGCTCTGAAGGCTGGAGAAGTAATTGGTTCTGCATTACCTGCATCTCCGGGTGCTGCTGCTGGTAAAGTTTATTTTACAGCAGATGAAGCAAAGGCAGCTCATGAAAAGGGCGAAAGAGTTATCCTGGTTCGTCTGGAAACGTCTCCAGAGGATATCGAAGGTATGCATGCTTCTGAAGGTATCTTGACTGTTCGCGGAGGTATGACATCTCATGCTGCCGTTGTTGCACGTGGTATGGGTACATGCTGTGTATCCGGTTGTGGTGAAATTAAGATTGATGAAGAAGCAAAGAAATTTGAACTTGGTGGTCATACATTCCATGAAGGAGATTATATTTCTCTGGATGGTACAACAGGTAAGATTTACAAGGGAGATATTAAGACAGTAGAAGCTTCTGTAGGCGGAAACTTTGGTAGAATTATGGCTTGGGCTGACGAGTTCAGAACACTTCAGGTTCGTACAAATGCAGATACACCTGCAGATACTCTGAATGCAGTGAAATTAGGAGCAGAAGGTATCGGACTTTGCCGTACAGAGCATATGTTCTTTGAGCCAGATCGAATTCCTAAGATCCGTAAGATGATTCTTTCCGATACAGTAGAAGCGAGAGAAGAAGCTTTAAATGAGCTGATTCCTTTCCAGAAAGGCGACTTTAAGGCAATGTATAAAGCTCTGGAAGGCAGACCAATGACAGTACGTTATTTGGATCCGCCGTTACATGAGTTTGTACCAACTGATCCAGAAGATATTAAGGCATTGGCTGATGATATGGGACTGACATCAGCACAGGTACAGGCAAAGTGTGATGAACTTCATGAGTTCAACCCAATGATGGGTCATAGAGGTTGCCGTTTGGCTGTAACGTATCCGGAAATCGCAAAGATGCAGACAAGAGCCGTTATGGAAGCTGCTATCGAAGTGAAGGAAGAATGCGGATATGATATTGTTCCGGAAATCATGATTCCATTGGTTGGCGAGAAGAAAGAGTTAAAATTTGTTAAAGATATTGTAGTAGAAGTAGCAGAACAGGTAAAGAAAGAAAAGAATTCTGATATTCAGTATCATATCGGAACGATGATCGAAATTCCTCGTGCTGCACTGACAGCAGATGCCATTGCAGAAGAAGCAGAATTCTTCTCCTTTGGTACAAATGACTTAACACAGATGACATTCGGTTTCTCCCGTGATGATGCTGGTAAGTTCCTGGATTCTTACTACAAGGCAAAGATTTACGAATCTGACCCATTTGCAAGACTGGATCAGACCGGCGTAGGTCAGCTGGTACAGATGGCAGCAGAAAAAGGACGTAAGACAAGACCAAATATCAAGTTGGGTATTTGTGGTGAGCATGGTGGAGATCCATCATCTGTTGAATTCTGCCATAAGGTAGGATTGACATATGTATCCTGTTCTCCATTCCGTGTACCGATTGCACGTTTGGCTGCTGCACAGGCTGCATTAAATAATAAATAATGAGTAAACTGTGACATTTTGTCATAATGTAAAAATGAGGGTGTCCCTTATGAAACTTTTGTTTCATAGGGGACATCCTTTTTGTATGTAATACTTGTTTTAAAGGTGTATTTGCCGCAGGATAGAATCGTGTGTCAAAAGTAAAAAGAAAACGATAAAATATTAGAAAATGTCTTGACTTTTTAATGATTATACGCTACTCTGATAAAGTGGTAACACATAAAAGAAACCGATGAAAGGGTAGGGATAGATATGAAGAAAACAGGAATAGCATTATTGGCGTGTGTGATGGTAGTTTCTCTTGCAGCGTGTGGGGATACAAAAGAGAATACAGACGGTGAAACAGTGACAAAGGCGGATACAGAAAAAACAGACAGTACAGCGGGGCAAGAAACGGATAAACAGGAGAACGCTTCTCTGGAATATGAAGAGTTAATAATAGGAGTAGATGATACATTTGCACCAATGGGATTTTTAGATGAAAACAATGAACTGACCGGGTTTGACATTGATATGGCACAGGCTGTCAGCGAAAAATTAGGTATTCCTGTCACGTTTCAGACAATCGAGTGGAGTATGAAAGAACAGGAGCTGAATCAGGGGAATATTGATTTGATATGGAACGGGTACTCTGTTACAGAGGAACGGAAGGAACAGGTTCTTTTTACAAATTCATATTTGGATAATAAACAGGTAGTTGTTACAATGGCTGATTCCGGTATCAATACGTTGGAAGATTTGGCGGGAAAAGTAGTGGCAGCTCAGGAAGATTCCAGCGCTGTCGTTGCAATTGATGCAAATCCGGAATTGGCGGCTTCCTTTGCAGATCGTCCTGAATTTGCGACAAACGATATGGCTATTATGGATATGGAAGCAGGACGTTCCGATGCAGTGGTAGCAGATAGCGTATTGCTGAATTATGTAATATCCCATAAAGAGGATCCGTCACAATACAAAATTTTAGAGGAAGATTTGGGATCAGAAGAGTTTGCCGTAGGAGTCAGAAAAGAGGATACAGCACTTGCCGAGGCAATCAATGAGGCATTTGAGGAATTGAAAGAAGATGGAACAGCAGCGGAATTGTCCGAGAAGTGGTTTGGAGAAGATGTAGTAAAATAATTTGAAAGGGTTTATAAAGATATTTTGCAGTTAATACAAATATCGGGATAAAGATGAGGGTGCTATAATGTCATATATTTTTCAGATTTTTCCACAGATTCTGGATGGATTAGGAATAACGTTTGGAACATTTGCCGTGACCTTGGTACTTTCTCTTCCTTTGGGGGCATTAGTCTCATTGGGGAGGGTATCAAAAAACAAAGTGGTAAGCGGAATCTTTGGAATTTACACATGGGTGCTTCGAGGAACACCGCTTCTGCTTCAGATGTTTCTGATTTTTTTTGGTCTTCCTGCCATAGGAATTCAGCTATTTGGAAGAATGCGTCTTCCTTATGTTTATTTGGCATTTGTATTGAATTATGCAGCCTATTTTGCAGAAATATTCCGCTCCGGAATTCAGTCAGTGGAAAAAGGTCAAATAGAAGCTGCCCGTCTTTTGGGATTTACCGGATGGCAAATGAATGTGAAAATTGTATGGCCGCAGGTAATTAAGAAGACACTTCCTGCCATTGGAAATGAAATTATTACATTGGTAAAGGATACGTCTCTTGTATATGCACTGGGTCTGGCAGAAATTTTTAAAATTGCCAGAAGTATTTCTACAAGGGATGTAACCATTGCCCCATATATTGTGGTAGGTATTATTTACTTGGTGATTACAGCTGTGATTACGAAACTTTTGAACATGGCTGAAAAAAAAGTGTATTATGAGGAGTAATGGAAATGTTGTTAAATGTGGATGGGCTGTGTAAATCATTCAAGGGAAAGCAGATTTTAAATCAAGTAAATTTTCATGTGGATCAAAAAGAGGTTGTTTCTCTTTTGGGGCAGTCTGGAGCAGGTAAGACAACGATTCTTCGCTGCGTTACCGGGTTGGAAAAAGCAGATAGAGGAACGATCTGTGTGGACGGAAAATATGTTTGTCGTGATGATGGAAAAAATATTACATATGCGGGAAAAAAAGAGTTATATGAAATACGTAGATCCATGGGAATGGTATTTCAAAGTTATCATTTGTTTCCTCATATGACAGTTCTGGATAATGTGACACTGGCACTGATTAATGTTCATAAGATGCCAAAGGAAGAGGCGGTAAAAGTAGCAGAAGAGATGCTTAGCCATTTGGGGCTGGAAGATAAGATCCATCAGATGCCTTACGAGTTGTCTGGAGGACAAAAACAGAGAGTGGCAATTGCCAGATCGTGTGTGGTAAATCCTAAGTTGTTATGTTTTGATGAACCGACAGCGGCCCTGGATCCTGAAACGACAAAAGAAATGGTGCATATTATTCGGGAATTAGCACAAAAAGGAATGGGAATTTTAATTATCAGTCATGATATGCCGTTTGTGGAAAAGGTATCTGATCGTGTGCTGACAGTAAAGCAGGGAATGATAATTGAATAAAGGATAGATGGAATATAAAAACGATCCGTTGTGGTGCAGAACATACATCATAGCGGATCGTTTTGTTATGAAAAAGTATTCGGGTGTACAGCAAAGTATTTATGCCAATGAATCAGAAAATTATTATAAGAAGATATATTTGAGAATAAATAAAACTGCTAATACATACATAAGCGGTGTTACTTTTTTTGCTTTTCCGCAGAAAATATGTAATACAACGTAAGAGATAACGCCTACAGCGATTCCTTCTGCGATACTGTAAAACAGAGGCATGGAAAGTACACATAAATAGGCAGGAATACCTTCGATCGGGTCAGTCAGGTCTACTTTTAAAATGGATGTTACCATTAAAAAGCCTACGAAGATTAAAGCGGGAGCAGTGGCAAATCCCGGAATAGCAGTAAAGAGCGGAGCAAAAACAATGGCTACCAGAAAGAGAATGGCTGTGACCATAGAAGAAAGTCCGGTACGTCCTCCAGCAGCGACACCGGAAGAACTTTCTACAAATGTCGTAGTTGTGGAAGTACCTAAAATTGCTCCGGCACTTGTTGCAATAGCGTCTGCCAAAAGAGCTGGCTTAATGCGCGGTAATTTTCCGTCTTTATCCAACATGTTTGCTTTTGATGATACACCAATCAATGTGCCAAGGGTATCAAATATATCAACAAACAAGAAGGAGAAAATTACCATGATAAAATTTAAAATGCTGACATTGGAAAAGTCGGCATGAAAAGCCTGTCCGAATGTTTTCCCTATAGCTGTTATGTCAAATGAAGAAAAGGATGGGAAAAGAGAATAAAATTCCCGTTCAACATCTACCACATAGATGCCTGTTGCCTGACAGATCATTCCAAGAATCCAGGTAATTAAAATGCCATAGAGAATAGCACCTTTTACTTGCTTGATGTGCATAATGGCGATTAAAAATAAACCAATGATTGCAAGAATGGCACAAATCCCTTCCTGATGGAAATTCTCCGTAAAGTCCAGCATAGCTACAAGAGTAGAACTGTCAGATACACAAAGATAAGCACCCTGAAGTCCAAGGAAAGCAATAAACAGTCCGATACCGGCACTAACTGCGTGTTTTAGATTCATGGGAATGGCGTTAAAAATTGCTTCACGGACATTTGTTAAGGAAAGGATGATAAAAATCAAACCTTCAATAAATACAGCGAGTAAAGCGATTTGCCAGGAATATCCCATATTTCCGCATACAGTAAATGCAAAATAGGCGTTTAATCCCATGCCAGGAGCCAGAGCAAACGGATAATTTGCCAAAAGAGACATAAGAAGTGTTCCGATGAACGACGCAATGGCTGTAGCCATCAATACTGCATTACTGTCCATACCGGCAGCAGACAGAAGACTGGGGTTGACTGCCAGAATGTAGGCCATGGTCATAAAAGTAGTAATACCGGCTATGACTTCTGTTCTGACCGTTGTGTGGTTTTCTTTCAGATTAAATAACTTTTCCAACATTTTTCTTTTCCCTCCATTTAAAGTTGGTTTTGCGTACAACCGAAGTGGGAATGGTAAGTCCAAACCCATAGAAACAGTATAATGGGATATGGGAAGAAAAACAAGAAAATTCGACAATATGTATTATGAAAATGGAGCTGACTGGGAATGGGTGCTGCGCAGCATCATTTCTCCCAGAGTGGTGATTTCACATCCGCCTTTTGTTTTATGAATGCGAATATAATCCTGGCGGGCTAAATTTTGGAGAATGGTACGGATTTTTCCTTCTGAGAGTTCCATTCCCTGTTCTGTCAAACGTTTTTGTATAGTAGAACGACCGATTTTGGGATAGGATTGGATAATCGTTAAGATCCATTGCTCATGGGCGGATAGTTTGGTAGTGTTCTGTATTGCCTGGCGTAATAAATAAGGAGGAAGCTGCTCCAATTCCAGTGGAGATCCCTCGTAAATGCAGGAAAAATATTGGAATAGATTTTGTATTTCAGCAGAATTTCCGGGCCAGGAGTATGTTTCCAAAAAGGAAAGAAGGGAAGGGGTAAAAATCTCTTCGCGCTGGTTAGAAATATGGGAAAATAGTTTTTCCTGAAAGAAATTCATGTAAGAAGCAATATCTTTGGGACGGCTTCGCAGTGGTGGGATTTCCAATGTGGCTACGCAAAGGGTAAAAAACAATTCTTCGTTGAAGGTGTCTGATTGAACCTTTTCATATAAATCTGTGCCGGAAGCTACGATTAGACGGAAGTTGACCGGAATATCGGAAGATCCTCCTTTGGGAATAACACAGTTTTTCTGAAGAATTTGAAGTAAAAATTCCTGCATGGAACGGGGCATTTGCTCAACGCCCTGGATGAATAGTGTTCCGTTATTTGCCTGAAATAAAATTCCGTTTTGAAGGACGGACTCTCCAGTGGCAGGATCTGTTTTATAATATCCGGACAGCTGGGAAATGAAAGCATCCTCCTGAACAGTAGAAGGTGAAAAGATCACAAAAGGTGCTGTCTTACGGCGGGAGTTGTTGTGAATGGAGCGGGCAAGTGCTTCTCTTTCCGAAGACGTGCCTCCCTGAATGAAAACAGGATAATCTGTGAGCGAAAGACGTTTTGCATTTCGAAAAAGGCGAAGCATGGAGGGATCACGGATTTCAGGATTCATAAAAGAGGACGTTTGATTATAGTCTTTTGGAGAAAGAAGGGGGCGACCGCTCAACTCTTCTGAAGAGCATAAGTCAACATGAACAAGAAACATATGCATACGACTCAGATTATCGACTTCCTGTACCCAGAGACGTACGGGTTCTTTGTGAATATTGAGAAAATGATATTCCCGTGACGGGGAAAGTTCGCAGGAAAGATGATATTCCTGTAACAATACTTTTAGATTGTCTCCGTGAGGCGTGTGCTGTGGAATACCGAGGATCTGCAGAAAAGCCGGATTATTCATAAGTATTTTGTGATCCTGATCAGTCAGGCAGAGTCCGTTGGTAATATTATTCATAATTGTCTGGGTCAGGTTTTTGGTATCAATTGCCTGGCTCAGTTGTTGATGGGATATTTTTAATGTCTGCACAATATGGTTAATATAATTTCGTGTAATTTCATCAGCAAGACTTCCGGGAAGATGAAAAAAAGTAATAATGGCGTGTATTGTTGAAATATCCGGAACACGGATGCCGATGTTGATTACATGGGGAATACCGGAAGGAACTAAATGAATTTCTCCCGGAGTAAGTGCATAGTGGACATCCGGATTAATGGGGCCACATCCGGGATAATAGGGGAGAAAGTGATATTGGGAGAATCCAAATTCCCGCAGAAGATGGATAATGCCGTATGTGCTGGATTCAAAATCATTAACGACGTAAACAAAAGATCCCAAGGGAATCTGAAGAATTTTGTTTAGATAGGTATGATTAAAGGTACGCGTACAAACCAATTCATGTGTGGTGGACGAAAGATCCATCCGTTCATGCAACATAGCCTGAACCGCCTGTGTGGTATAAAGGATACAATCGGCAGAAGATATCTGGCTGTAAGTAACATCACAGGCGCGGCTGGATTCCAGAAATAAATGATTATGAAAGATGGATGACAGATAGGAGAGCATACCAATTTTTGCTGTTGTATTTGCTGTAATAATTAACAAAGTTTTTTTATTCATAAAATCTTCTCCTTTTTGGGACAATTGGCGTTTTTAATAGGATAATTATAACCTAAAACATATCCCAATACAACCTAAATGGATAAAAAGGAAAAATTTTTTACGGTTTGCGAAAAAAGAGCAGGAAAAAGTTTGACAGGATCTTAAATGAAATATATACTAACTGTAAATAGCAAAGGTGCTAGTTGTGTATAGAATCAAAGATGGCACATTTGCTTTTTTTGCATCGAGTTAATTTATCACAATGAAGTGATAATTAAGTACATAATTAGAATGGTGAATACTTAAACCGAAAAGAGGGAAGATAATGAACCGTATGACAAAAAGTAATGTGGCGCTTGCAGAGCAATTGATTGAATCTGTTCAAAAAGAATATGATGCCTGTGGAATTGCTGTAGCAGTGATCAATAAAAAGGGAGAAACACAGTATCAGAAATTTTTCGGATACCGGGACGAAGAAAAGAAACTTCCGATTGACGAAAATACTATATTTGGTCTGGCTTCTGTTACAAAATCATTTACAAGTTTGGCGATTATGCAGATGGCAGAAAAAGGGATTCTGTCTTTAGATGATCCCATCAGTAAATATATTCCGGAATTTACAAATAAAAATCAAGATACTGTTCGGATTTGGCATCTTATGTGCCATAGCGGTGGTTTCTTTCCTTTGCCCAGAATTGTAGTAGAGGATGTGGCAAAGTCTCTAAATTTAAACGAAGAGATCGATGGCGATTTGGCATATAATGATAAAATGGCAGCAGAAGGGGTCAGACTGGTGGCAGAACGTCTGGATAACCAGACTATGGAAAATGGTTTGATCGGCCATGCCGGTGAGTATCTGAGCTATTGTAATGATGGATTTGGTTTGCTATCTGATATCATAAGACGGTATGGCAAAGAGGCCTCTTATGCGGACTATCTGAATGAACATATATTAAAACCATTGGGTATGGATCGAAGCGGATGTGATTTTGTCAAACCGGCTAAAGATGAAAATGCTGCGATTTTATATAAGAAAGAAAACGGCGTAAAAGTCAGCCATAGAAATTATCATGACAATGCATTTGTATTGAATGGCGGCGGTGCCATGAAATCTACACTGGCGGATTTGAAAAAATATCTTGCTATGTATTTGAATGAAGGTACCGCGTTGGATGGAACCCATATTTTGGATGAATATGGAATTCATGAGATGTGTAAACCGAGACAGATTTATCGTCCGCAAAGTTATTACGGTTATGGATTATCCATCGAGCATTTGGATGATTTGACAGTGATTGAACATGGTGGTGCTTTGCCGGGAGTGTCCTCTAATATCTCCTGGTCATATGATGCGGATGCAGCGGTCATTGTTTTATGTAATACATCTGGTGTACCGGTAAGTTTAATCGCAGATGCCCTGATGCGTGTATACAATGGAAAGTCTCCTATTGTTACCAGAGATAAATATCAGGAAGTATCTTGGGATGAGAAAACCATCGGTGAAGCTGTCGGAATGTATGTATCCGGTGAAGGAACGGAAGTGGAATTGTATCAGAAAGAAGATGGAACCGTTGGTATGAGAACGGATGGAAAAGAGCAGAATCTGATACCGGTAAATCCGCGTATGGCTATTATCCGTGGAAAAATGACAGATGGAAATATCACATTATATTGGAGAAATGGCAAGATATTTGCAATTCGTTACGGCGGACGTATGATTCCAAAATCAAAGTAAGAGGTGGCAAATGGATTTGAGTATTCAGAAAAAAAACATCATTCGGTATGGAGGAATAGCGATATTTCTTACAATTGCAATATTTTTCGTGAGAAGAGAATATTCCCTTCTTGGTGTATCGGATGCGTTTGCAATTTCTGGGCTTATGTTTATGATTATGGCTTTGTTTCGAACGGCCAAGTACATGCGCTTTTACGATCTTCCTATTTATGGATTTAAAAAATTTGTGGAGATCTGGAAGATAAAAGAACCGAGTAAAAAAAATTCTAAATTAGGGAATTACGGAGATTTTATTCAGAATTATAAACATGAAAGAAATTATATGGAAGCGTATTTTTTGGCAGCGGTCATGTTGCTCATTGCATTTGCGGTTGGTTCATTTGTTTGAAAGAATCGTAAAATGAATTTAGTCAGGTAGTAAATCTATTCCATGGGATAGTTTACATAGATGGAATGTATGATAGGTTTATGATCGTTCCGTCATTTAGATGAAAAGGAAAGAGGAGGAAGGAATATGAGAAAGAAACGACTGTTTGCGGCAGCGATTGCGGCAGTAATGAGTGTATCTATGCTGGCTGGCTGTGGTCAGAAAGATGCAACAGGAGAAAATCTGGTTTTTGAAGATGCGACGTCATCGGCAGGAGCTAACCAGACAGGTTCCGCAGATAATGAAACAGCGAGTGATCCTAATGGAGAAAAACCTACGGATGAAGGGTATGGAATTTTAAGAGAAGCAAACACAAGTACGATTGGTTCTCTGAACCCTCATACATATATTAATTCTTATTCTTCCGAACAGATTAAGAGAGCATCTGTAGCTTTGTATACGTATTTCCCAAATGAAGATTATACGTTCTGTGATTTATCTGGAGAATTGGCAGCAGAAGATCCGATTCAGGTAGATGAAGAGGGAAAAGTATGGCAGATTAAGTTAAGAGATGGCGTTACCTGGGAAAATGGCGATGCATTAAATGCAGATGATGTCATATATACCTGGAAGATGATTTTGGATCCCAAGCTTGCAAACTTAAGAGCCAGCAACTTCGCAAAGGATGTTATCGAAATCGAAAATGCCATGGCATATTTTGAAGGAAGCTGTGCGTGGGAAGATGTGGGTCTGAAAAAGATCGATGATCTTACCGTTGAGATTCATACAGTAAGTAAGCAGAGTGCACAGGAAATTATGACACATTTGGCACATCCTGCTAACGTTATGGTAAATGAAGAGTATTATGAAAAATATATGAATGCTGACCGTACAGAAACGATGTATGGTACCAGTGCTGACAAGTGGATTTCCGCAGGTCCGTTTACAGTAGAATCCTGGACAAATGATGCTGAGATTAAGTTTAAGAAGAATCCAAACTATATCTTTAAAGATAAAATCTGGCTGGCAGGAATCGATGTAAAAGTTGTGGAAGATGCTGGTACACAGATGCAGTTGTTTGAAAATGGAGAAACGGATTACATCTCTCTTTCCACAGACAACTATGTAAAATATCAGGAAGATCCTCGTTTGTTGACAGCACCATACAACAGTGTAAGCCATATTACAATTAATACAGCAAATCCGGATCAGCCAATTCTGGCAAATGAAAAATTCCGTCAGGCACTTTTCTATGCAACAGATAGAGATTCTATTGCAAGTCTGACCTATCAGGAGCCGGCAGATTATATTGTACCAACAACACATATTATTGATTTGGAAAATGGAATTTACTTCCGTGATACCGAGGAAGGAAAGGCAAATGAATACGAAAATAACGGTTATGATCCTGAAAAGGCAAAACAGTTATTTGAGGAAGCTTTAGAAGAAACCGGTATTGAAAAAGTAAGCCTGACTATGATTTACAATGATACCGGAGTTCAGGTTACAACCAGTGAATTCTTACAGCAGAATTGGCCAAAGGTACTGGGAGAAGATAAATTTGAATTAAAGCTCCAGTCTATGCCATCTTCTCAGAGAGGTGATCAGATGAGAAACTGGGCATCGGATCCAACTTGTTATGAGATTAGCTGGGGTGGCTGGGATAGCACCGACTTAATGCCATGGAATGCGTTCAAATATTGGACAAGTTATTATTCAGCAAAGAATGAGCCATTTATCAGTGAAGAATTTGATAAGATTTTTGATGATGCAAATTCTGGCGCAGATCGTTTTGATGAAGGTGTAAGACTGAAAGAAGTAGCCGAAATGGAACGTCTCCTGGTAGATGATGCGATTATTATTCCGGTTACACAGAATACATATAAATATCTGAAATCTGACCGCTTGCAGCTGACAATGAAGAATTGGGCAAACCGTGTCGGATACGGATGGGATTACGCAAAGATTGTAGAATAATAACAATCCATATAAAATAAGCTTGGGAAAGTGAAAAAAGAAGGCTGCCTGAAAAAATGGTTTTTGCAGGGCAGCCTTCCTTGACACAAAAGGCAGTTACATGAATTGAGAAAACAGGAAATGAAAGGAGCAGGCTGATGGTTCGCTATATTATAAACCGCTTGATTGCACTGCTGATTACATTGTTCATTATTATATCGATTGCATTCTGCGTTGTTCGTTTGATGCCTGGTAGCGTGTATGAAATGGGAGGAGACTTATCCCAGACAGTTATCGATGCCCTGAATGCGAAATATCATTTTAATGAACCGATTATAAAGCAGTATGGATATTATTTGGAAAATATTTTCTTCCACTGGGATTGGGGAAATTCCGCAAAGATTCGTCCCAATGTACCAGTTTTTGAAATTTTAAGAGACCGTATACCGATTACTCTGGAAATCAATTTAATTTCATTATTTGGAGCGATTCCGATTGGTATGGTGGCCGGAATTCTGGCAGCAATCAAGAAAAATACCATTGTGGACCATATTATTTCTTTCATGGTAGTGGTGTTTATCTCCATTCCATCCTTTATTTTCGCAACATGTCTTCAGTACTTTTTTGGATTTAAGACGGGAAGCTTTCCGATTATTTATGATGTATCGGCAACGGGTACAGCCAGGTATGCATCTATGGTTTTGCCGATTTTAGCATTGGCTTTTGATCCGATTGCCCGTGTAGCAAGATATCTTCGTGCTGAATTGGCGGAAACAATGAATTCAGAGTTTATGCTTCTGGCAAAAACAAAAGGATTGACATACGCGCAGAGTACCGTACGCCATGGACTTAGAAATTCCATGGTTCCCCTTGCAAATATTATTATTCCTATGTTTGCCAATGTGCTTGGGGGATCTTTGGTTGTAGAGACTATCTTTTCCATTCCGGGTATGGGTGGTCTTATGGTAGATTCTATCAACTCCAGTGATCATATGCTGACAGTCGCAATTTTGGTATTTTACTCATTGATTTCATTGATTACGATCCTGATTGTGGATTTGTCCTATGGTATCATTGACCCGCGTGTCAGAATGGGAGGTAAGAAGTAATGACATTATATGAAGATAATAAAGAACTTTACGATTCCATCCCAGCCGAGAAATTTAAACGGGTGGAAAGAGACGAAGCGATTCATGATGCTAAATTTCAGACAAAACCAATCTGCTTTTTAAAGGATGTATGGCTGCGTTTTACAAAAAATAAGGCTTCGGTTTGTGCGGCAATCGTTATTTTGATCATTGCTGTTTTGGCAATTTTTGGTCCGGGAATGAATCGTTTCAAATATGATGAACAATATCCCGATCGTGTGAATATGCCACCTAAAATTCCTGCGATTGCTAATTTGAACCTGGGAATTTTTGATGGAGGATATGTTTTAAAAAATCGTCAGTATGATAGTATCTCTGATACGACCAAGTATCCCAACGACTGTATTATCAATGTAACGAATCCACAGGTAGTAAACGGTGTCCGTATGGTGGATGTGGAAGTGGATTACTACAAATATTTGGGAATTTCTGATGATGAATGTTATTGGTTTGGAAGCGATTATTTGGGAAGAGACATCTGGACAAGATTGTGGAGAGGTGCCAGAATGTCTTTGATTATTGCAGTAGTATCGGTAGCATGTAATGTGGTGATTGGTCTTCTCTATGGTTCCATAGCAGGATACTATGGAGGAACTGTGGATATGATTCTGATGCGTATTACTGAAATATTAAATGCGTTTCCTCGAATCGTTATTGTGACGTTATTTGTCATGGTGGCAGGAACGGGAATGTTTTCTATTATCATGGCACTTATTATTAAGGACTGGGTTCCCACGGCACGAATGATACGATCGCAGTTTTACCGATTTAAAGGAAGTGAATATGTATTGGCAGCGAGAACCCTGGGAGTACGTGATATGGCACTTATTTTCCGCCATATTCTGCCAAATTCCATGGGTCCTATCATTACGAGTTCTATGATTGCTGTACCTACAGCAATCTTTGCAGAGTCATTTTTGGCATATATCGGTCTTGGATTACAGGCTCCGGAAACATCCATTGGTGTTATGCTGTCCCAGGGACAGAAAGTTCTTTTGCACTATCCGACTCAGGTAGTTTTCCCTGCTATTGTCATTTCTCTGTTAATGATTTCCTTTAACTTGTTTGGAAATGGTCTGCGTGATGCATTTGATCCGACCCTTCGTGGAGCAGAGTAAAACGATAAATAGAAGAGATACGAATCAAGAAAGGCATGGTAAAAGAAATGGATAAAATGAACGAACCAATTCTTGAGGTAAAGAATCTGAGAGTTTCTTTTAAAACATATAATGGGAAAGTCCAGGCAGTACGCGGTGTGGATTTTCATTTAAATAAGGGAGAAACGCTGGCGATTGTGGGGGAGTCCGGTTCAGGTAAATCTGTGACGACCAAGGCGATTCTTGGAATATTGTCCAAAAATGCGATTATTGAAGAAGGAGAAATTTTATATCAGGGAAAAGATCTGACAAAATTTAAAGAGAAAGATTTTTATGATATCAGAGGAAAAGAAATTTCTCTTATCTTCCAGGATCCTCTTTCCGCATTGAATCCGATTATGAAAATCGGAAAACAAATAACAGAAGCATTGATTTTGAAAGAGAAAATGTCAAAACAGGAAGCAAAAAAACGGGCACTGGAATTGATGAAGACGGTGGGAATTCCTCAGCCGGAAGTGCGTTTTAATCAGTATCCGTTCCAGTTTTCCGGTGGTATGAGACAGCGTATCGTTATCGCCATTGCTCTGGCAAGCAATGCAAAGATTATGATTTGTGATGAACCTACAACAGCTTTGGATGTTACCATACAGGCAAAAATATTGGATGAAATTAAGGAAATAAAGGAAAAGAATGATTTGTCTGTTATTTTTATTACCCATGATCTTGGGGTAGTTGCCAATATGGCAGACCGAATCTGTGTTATGTATGCAGGTAAAATTGTAGAAGTGGGAACAAGTGAGGAAATATTTTACTCTCCGGCCCACCCTTATACCTGGGCATTGCTATCTTCCATGCCGGATTTGGAAACAAAGGACGAATTATTCTCCATACCAGGTACTCCGCCTAATATGATTTTCCCACCAAAGGGAGATGCATTTGCTGAAAGAAATCAGTATGCATTGGAGGTGGATTTTGAGCAGGAACCACCATTTTTCAAATTGAGTGATACTCACTATGCGGCTACATGGCTGCTGCATCCAAATGCACCGAAAGTAGAAATGCCGGATATTCTGAAAAACAGAATTGCACGGCTTAGGAGAGAGGAGGCAGAAAGCATTGGCTGAGAGAGAAAAAATACTTGAGATCAAGAACCTATGTATGGAGTTCCCGGTAAAAAGAAGGGAAAAGCTGAAAGCTTTAAATAATGTAACCTTTGATATTTATAAAGGGGAAAATTTCGGTTTGGTGGGAGAAAGTGGTTGTGGAAAAACAACACTTGGCCGAACAATCATTCGTCTGTATAATCCTACTTCCGGTGAAATTCTTTTTAACGGAAGAAGCATATCCGGAAAATTGAATAAAGATACGAGAAAATATGTAACCGATAACATAGCCATGATTTTTCAGGATCCCATATCTTCTTTGAATCCGCGTATGACGATTCAGGAAATTATTGCGGAAGGATTGAGTATCCGCGGTATAAAGAACAAAGAAGAACAGAGAAGAATGGTTGTTGAAATTCTGGATAAAGTAGGTCTTCTTCCGGAACATGCTGCCCGTTATCCGCATGAATTTTCCGGTGGACAAAGACAGCGTATCGGTATCGCCCGTGCACTGATATTAAATCCTTCATTTATTATTGCCGATGAGCCAGTTTCCGCATTGGATGTATCCATTCAGGCACAGGTAATAAAACTTCTCTTGGAAATGAAAAAAATTATGGGCTTGACCATTTTATTTATCGCCCATGATTTGTCAGTTGTAAAATATTTCTCAGATCGTATTGGTGTAATGTGCAAAGGACAGCTGGTGGAGCTTGGAGATGCTGATGAAGTTTATAAGAATCCGTTGCATCCCTATACCAGAGCCTTACTGTCAGCTATTCCGGAACCGGATCCCATCAGAGAAAAGAAGAAAAAGCGTCTTTATTATGATCCGCAAATTCATGATTATAGTAAAGAAAGTCCGGAATTTGTAGAAATTACACCAGGTCATTTTGTATATGGTTCTCCTTCTGAAATAGAACAGTACCGAATCGATTTAAAAGAAGGAATCAATATTTTTAATTGACAAAGAAAAGGGGCGGGTGACGTGTAATGGTTTATGATACCATAAAAAAAGAAGCGGAAGATCTCTTGGAAGAAATGATTGCTTTTCGCAGGGATTTTCACAAATATGCGGAGACCGGCTGGTTTGAAATCCGCACAGCTTCGAAGGTTGCAAGATATTTAACTGAACTGGGGTATGAAGTTTTGGTGGGACGAGAGGTCTGTCAGGAAGAAGCACGTATGGGAGTGCCGGATCAGGATGAATTGGACAGACAATATGAAAGAGCGATGGAACAGGGAGCAGATCCGGAATTTGCTCCCCTTCTTAAAGATGGTTTTACAGGAGTGATCGGCATTCTGCATTGCGGGGAGGGACCGGTGGTAGCCATGCGATTTGATATGGATGCACTGGGAGTGATCGAAGATACGCAGCAGACGCATCGCCCGGCAAAGGAAGGATTTGCTTCTGTAAACTATGGTTTTATGCATGCCTGTGGTCATGACGGACATACCACTGTGGGATTGGGAACTGCAAAAGTTCTGATGGATATGAAAAAATTTCTTCATGGAACAGTCAAATTAATTTTTCAGCCGGCAGAGGAAGGGGTTCGTGGGGCAAAATCCATTGTAGAGCATGGACATCTGGATGACGTGGATGTTTTTCTGGGATCCCATGTGACCGGTGTGCAGGAGGCTGAAGGAGATTATGATTTGATTCCGGGAGCAGGGGGATCTCTGGCTACGACAAAATTGGATGTAACGTACCATGGGAAAGCGGCACATGCCGGCGGTTCACCGGAAGAAGGAAATAATGTAATGCTTTCGATTGCCACAGCTATTTTAAATTTATATGCGATTCCAAGACACAGTCAAGGAGAAACGAGAATTAATGTAGGTAGAATAGAAGCCGGAAGCGGTAGAAATGTGATTGCAGATGAAGGAAGAATGGAAATCGAAGTGCGGGGATCCACAACACAGGTTAACCATTATGTGGAGACATATGCACGGCAGATTTTAGAGGCAGCTGCTTCCATGCATAAAACGACATGCGAGATTAAAGTCATGGGTGGAGCATATTCTTTGGAAAGTGACAAAGAGTTGATGGAACGGATCCGTAACGTTTGTGAGCAAAAAATGGGATTGAAGGTAAATCCTATTTTGCGTATGAAGGCTGGCGGAAGTGAAGATATATCATACATGATGAAACGGGTTCAAGATCATGGCGGTCAGGCTTCCTTTATGCGGCTTATGGCAAAAACAGCAGGTCCGGGTCACAGCAGACAATTTGATTTTGATGAAACCATGATGGTAAATGGCGTGAAAGCATTTTGCGGTATGGCATATGATATTATGAAATAAGGAGTTTAAAGGGAAAATGAAGACAACATTTATTGCAACGGGGGATGCATTTATTACAAGACGTTTTCCAGAAGGCGGTTACGAAGGATTTGAGGAAGTAAGAGATATTATTTCAAAACATGACGTGAAATTTTCCAATTTGGAAATGACTTTTCATTATCAGGAAGGGTATCCGGCAGCAGTGAGCGGGGGAACATGGGCTATGGCAGATCCCCGTACGCTGGATGATATGAAATCATTCGGATTTAATATTTATAATACTGCCAATAACCATTCCGGAGATTATAGTCAGGGCGGTGTTTTGGCGACAATCAAGTATTTGAATGAGAAAGATATGATTTTTTCCGGTACCGGGAAGGATCTTGCCAATGCGTCAAAGCCGTGCTATCTGGAAACCAAAAGTGCCCGAGTTGCGTTGATCAGTGCAGCTTCCTCCTTTGATATCGCTGCAATGGCCGGAGGCCAGACAGCGGATATGATCGGACGTCCGGGATTAAATCCTCTTCGCTTTAAAACCACATATTTTGTGGATTCCGAACATTATGAAATGGTAAAAGAATTGGCAAAGGTGACAAAAATCAATGCGGAAAAGGAATTTTCCATTCGTAATGGATACAGCAATCCTTTTGAGGAAGGCACAATGCCTTTCGGATCCAGTACATTTATTTTGGATAAGGAAAATAAAATTGTCAGCGATCCCAATGAAACGGATATGCAGCGTATAGAGGCAGAAATTAAGGAAGCAAAGAAACAGGCAGACATTGTCTTAGTCAGTCTTCATGCTCATGAAACAGATACAGAAGATACGACAGTTCCGGCACAGTTTATTGAAAAATTTGCAAAACGTTGTATTGATGCCGGAGCCAGCGTAATGATTGGGCACGGACCTCACGAACTGCGTGGAATCGAATTGTATCACGGTGGTTTGATTCTTTATAGTTTGGGTAATTTCCTTTTCGAAACAGAAACGGTGGAATTGCAGCCTTATGATGCATATGTCAATAAGAAGATGCCATTGGATACTAAAGTTGGCGCTTATATGGATAATAGAAGCAAAAATGGCACGGTTGGTTATGGGGTGCTGGAAAATATCTGGCGTTCTGTAATGGCAGCATGGACAATGGAAGATGGAAAAATAACACAGATTCAGTTATATCCGATTTCTCTTGATATGCATGCTTCCCGTCCTCATAAGGGAGTTCCTCACGTGGTACATAATGATGAAGTACTGGAATATCTGGCTGAGTTATCAAAACCATTTGGCACAAAGATTCGTATTCAGGATCATGTGGGATATATTGATCTGTAAATAAAAATAGTATAAAAAAGCGAACAATTTCTAATACCCTCAGTTGCATGTAAGGATAAATACAGCAGCTGGGGGTATCTGAATAATCGGATAAAGCAGTAATGGTTCGTCTCAGAGGGAAAGTAAAATTGGATGATTGATAGTGAGTGAAATTGTTCGGACAGGAGGATTATTGGAAGATGACATATGTGACGGATAGGGAAAGAGACAAAGGAATTGAATTTATCGGTGTACCCAGCGAGGAAAAGGACAAAAAAGAGATCTGGGAATTGCTCATGGCATGTGATCAGGATTTTGTTCCGCCCTTATCAAAACGTACCAGTTCTGCGCAGAAAATGTGGGGAGTAGATACAGATTTTTCAAAATCCGAAGGACCAAAGGCATATTTCGAGGAAATGATACGTCAGCAATTTGTAATTCTCAAAGAAAAGGAAAAGATAATCGGATTTGTTACTTTTAAAATAAAAGATATGTCTGTGGAGGTTCCGGGAAATTTGGCGGCCAATTATATTACAACACTATGTATTGATCCGGCTCATCGCGGAAAGCATCTTGCAGAACATTTATATGTTTTTTTGGAAAAAGAACTTCCAGATGAAGTGAGAGCTTCCTGTCTGACATTGCGTACGTGGTCAACTAACAGAGTCCAGTTGCATATTCTGAAAAAGATGGGTTATGTATGCTGTAATGTTTTGCGGGATGATAGAGGGCAAGGTGTGGATACTTTGTATTTCTATAAAATTTTGGACCGTATAACCACACATTCCCAATTGGAAAATTCAAACAACAGTAATAAAACAACAACAATTCCAATAAACGGAATATTATCAGAAAATAACTAAAAATTTATAAAAAAATTTAAAAAAACAGTTGACAAAAAAAGTAAATATAGAATATAATGAAGTCAAGATAAAGAAAGAGAGATAAAAATAAAGAAATAAGAAAAAAGTAAGAAAGCGAGGTGAGTCCCATGGGTTAGACAGTAGACAATCGGATCGAAATAAAAGATAAATGGTGTTGAATTTTCAGTTATATTTGAAATGTTATACCAATAAATCCGGTACTGTCAGGGACTTATAATAGATATTCTAAGTAAAGGAGGTACGGACCACCAGAAACGTAAGTAATACCAGAACCTTTTATCAAAAGTGATTCTGGCAGGTTGGGGACGGGAAAAGAAAAAGTGAATAACTTCTGAAACGGTAGGAGATCGATTCTTAGAGGCAAGAATTCTTAGCAATAAGAATGGATAACCGGATGGAAACAAGAAATTTTGAGGAAATTGTTCCAAAGAAAAGAATGTTTCCGATGAAACAGCGATATAGGGAGAAGAGAAATCCTTATAAAGTAAAGTTTCCTTTCATTAACAGAAGATTAGATGAGTGTTTTGATTGAGTAACTATATTCAATCATTAATCTTATTAAAGTATCTGATACTCAAAATGGTAAAACTATACAAAGGAAAAAAGACATCTGAAAGAAAAGAAAAAATCAGATCTTATATAATCGAGTTGGTTATATAAAAATGAGATTTTCATACGGATAGGATAGTCTGAAATATAAGGTACGATTTATAAATGCTAGAAAATATCGTGAGATATAAAGTAATAGCAAGAAGAAAAACTCTTATAAAAGAATAATCCGTTGTTTTGGTGGAAGCTGTGAGAGAAGAGAAAAGAGATTAATAATTGTATATGGATGAAAAGGAGAAAGATCAGAACATGACAGGAAATGGTTGAGTACATACTGCAGATGGAGACAATCGAAACTTGGAAGGGCAGATCAAAAAACATGGAATAATCAGGATGGGTGAAAGTATACATTCAGGAAAACATATGGTGAGAACAAATATATGTTAAATTTTCCAGCGAATGAGCCGATTTCAGAAAGGAAAAAGAAAAAAGAGGTATAGTCCAATGGATGAAATAGTTTAAAAGCGGGCATCGAAAAAGAAAATTCGGTGTCCGCTTTTAGTTGCGTACAGACAACGAGCCGTGTGTGTATGCTTGTATAGGCATACAGCGATTGTCTGCGAACGTGAGGAACTCGTAAAGCGTGTTTCTCATCGCTTAATGCAGAACGGATAGAATATCGCCCCCGTTCTTTTTTTTTCGTCCAAATTCCCTTGGGGTGCAGCCGCATTGTTTTTTAAAATAGCGTGTGAAATGGCTGATATTAGAAAAACCACACATTTCAGCAACATCCTGAATTTGAAGGGCCTCATTTGTTAATAGGGTTTTTGCCTTTTCAATGCGTGCTTCAATTAAATCTGATTTGGGTGGGCGATGAAAAAAATGTGTGTAATAGGAATAAAATTGACTGCGACTGAGATTAACCAATGCAGCCATAGATTCGCTATTCCATTTTTGATCACAATGGGAGAGAATGGTATAACGGGATTTTTGAAATTGCTGATATAAACCGGCTGTTTCCGTCTCACGAGTGGATTGTCTTAGATCTCTGGAAAGGGTAATAAAAAGTTGGCACAGTAAGTTGCTGATTTGTTCTTCATAATAGCTGGAACGGGTGAGGTATTCGGCCTGGATCTGACGGATTAACTGATTGATGCCTTCGGTCTGATGAGGGTAAAAGACAACGTTTTCCGGAATTTGATAGTGGGAAGGAAAATTGGGGTGGTCAGATTCAAAATGTAAATAGCTATTTTTAAATTCCCGGACAGCCTCGTAGTGCTGAAAAAAATCAGGTGTATATAAAATACAGGCTCCCGGGCGGGTCAATTCCAACTTATGATTTTTGTATAATTTCATGGGAGTCATGAAATAAAGAAATAAATAATCACCACTTCCATTGGGACGGTATATTCGGCTGCCGTTTGATTCTGAAACATCGTAGTCGCAGTAATGAAGGCGAAACATGGCTTCTTCCTTTCTTTGTTATGATATCGATATAACTTTTTATTTATGGTAAAAGAAATCGGAAAAAAAGTCAAGAAATACGGAATAAATGAAATGGATTTTCCGTCTGGTTTTATGATAAGATAGCAGTATCAATAATGAATAAGAAAGCAAAAAGAAGAGGGATGTTCTATTTGCGGAAAGAGGAAAAATGAAAAAAGCGGAGATTGTAGTGGACAAGAGTTTTCTGACAGGAGAAGTGGACAGAAGAATATATGGTTCGTTTATTGAACATCTGGGAAGAGCTGTATATGAAGGAATATATCAGCCGGAGAGTCCATATGCCGACGAACAGGGATTTCGCACAGATGTCTTGAAACTTATTCGTGAATTGCACGTACCGGTTGTTCGTTATCCGGGTGGAAATTTTGTTTCAGGTTATCACTGGGAAGATGGTGTAGGTCCCAAAGAGTTGAGACCGTCCAAATTGGATTTGGCATGGAGTGTGATTGAAAATAACCAATTTGGGTTGAATGAGTTTGCAGATTGGGCAAAAAAAGCAGAAACGGAAGTTATGATGGCTGTGAATCTGGGTACAAGAGGCGTTGAAGATGCCAAAAATGTACTGGAGTATTGTAATATAAAAGGCGGTACGTATTATAGTGATTTGAGAAGAAAGCATGGCTATGAAAATCCGCACAATATTAAGTTATGGTGCTTGGGAAATGAGATGGATGGACCTTGGCAGATGGGACATAAGACAGCGGATGAGTATGGACGACTGGCAGAGGAGACCGGACGTATTATGCGTATGGTTGATCCGAATGTTGAGCTGGTAGCCTGCGGAAGTTCTTCTCTGACTATGCCCACATTTGGAAGTTGGGAAGCCACTGTGCTGGATCATTGTTATGACCAGGTGGATTATTTGTCATTGCATCAATATTATGGAAACAGAGAAAATAATACACCGGATTTTTTGGCCAATAGTGTGGGAATGGATGAGTTTATCACTTCAGTGGTTTCTATCTGTGATTATGTTAAGGCAAAGAAACACGGAAAAAAGAAAATAAATTTATCCTTTGATGAGTGGAATGTATGGTATCACTCCAATGAAGCAGATAAGAAATTACAAAAATGGGTACAGGCACCTCATCAGCTGGAGGATGTCTACAATTTCGAAGATGCGTTATTGGTGGGCAGTATGTTGATTACGCTTCTTCGTCACGCTGATCGTGTAAAAATAGCATGTTTAGCCCAATTGGTAAATGTTATTGCGCCAATTATGACATCGGATACCGGTGCATGGAGACAGACTATTTTTTATCCTTATATGCATGCCAGCACCATGGGAGTGGGAACGGTTTTAAATACCATTGTAAAATCTCCCGTTTATGAAAGCGGCAACTACGGTGATGCCCCATATTTGGATAGTGTGGTTGTAATGAATGAGGAAGAGGAAACGGTAACAATATTTGCCGTCAACAAAGATTTGGAAGAAGATATGCAGGTGGTATGTGATTTAAGACAATTTTCCGGATATCAGGTGAAAGAACATCTGGTATTGACACATAATGATATGAAGGCAGAAAATACGGAGAAAAATCCAAATGAAGTAGTACCTCATGGAAATGGCGTGTCGAAGGTGGAAAATGGTCATCTTCATGCAATATTCGGAAAACATTCCTGGAATGTTATCAGATTAGCAAAATAATTGGGTAGGGGCTCTGAATAAAATTCAGAGCTCTTTTTTTGTGGGAAAAATGGAATCATTATTCAAAAATAGGGGTTGGATAGAATAATAGTGGGGAATACTTTAAGAAAAACAGGTTGTCAATATTTGCTGGTCTCTGAATGTGATTAGGGACAGAAAGGAAAAAATGAAAAGTACTGAAAAAAGTAGTTCCCAAATAAAACAGTCCAATACAAAGAATTCCTTTGAGAATACGCAGAAAAAATCCATGCGATGTGGTGAACTCAATATTAACTTAGAGTTTGCAGATACAAATAGAACAATTGGAGATTGCCTTTGGAATGTGTTATGTCGTCTGCAGGAATAGAAAGAATGGAAATATCTGTTTCTGGTTTTTGAAAAAGCCATATGCTATAGTGAAATCAGGTAAAAATCGATAAAATGGAGTGATAAAATGGCTAGAAAAAGCAGGTATGTAGAAACAGTAAGAGAAAAGGAAACGAATACGATCTGGTGCGCAGCTCTTTATATCCGTTTATCAAGAGAAGATGGAGATAAAGAGGAAAGTGATAGTGTGGCAAATCAGAGAAAACTTTTGATGAATTTTATGGATGAACATCCGGATGTGGAATTTGGCGGATTATATATTGATGATGGATGGTCTGGTACCAGTTTTAATCGTCCTGATTTTGTAAGGATGATGGAAGATATCCGCAGTAAGAAAGTGAATTGTGTAATCGTAAAGGATTTGTCCCGTTTTGGGAGAAATTATATTGAGACGGGAAAATATCTGGAACAGATTTTCCCGTTTTTAAATGTTCGGTTTATTGCAGTCAATGATATGCTGGACAGCGTAGGAAATCCGGGACAGATGAATACAATTATGGTTCCCTTTAAAAATTTGATTAATGATGAATACTGCCGGGATATTTCCAATAAAGTTAAAAGTTCACTGGATATGAAGCGTAAAAAAGGAGAATTCATCGGTGCGTTCGCGTCCTATGGATATCAGAAAAATCCGGATCAGAAGGGAAAGCTGATGATCGATCAAGAGGCGGCAGAGGTAGTGAAATTGATTTATCGTTCCTTTTTAGGGGGAATGGGGGTTTTAGCTATAGCGAGAAGATTAAATGAGTTGGGAATTCCCAGCCCGGCTTCGTATAAGAGAGAGAAAGGAATGGCATATCAGAATTCAAAAAGTAAAGAAAAAGAATCTTTTTGGCAGGATCGAACCGTACGGAGGATTTTGACCAATCAAATTTATTGTGGAGATCTGGTACAGGGAAAAAACAGGGTATTGAATTATAAAGTACAACGGTGCCGTCAGGTACCGGAAAAGGAATGGATGATTGTAAAGAATACACACGAAGCAGTAATTGAACGGGAAATGTTTGAAAAAGTACAGGATTTAATGAAAAGAGATACAAAAGTGGTACCTTCCATGGGAAAAGTACATTTATTTGCCGGATTTTTAAAATGTGCAGATTGCAAAAGAGCCATGAACCGTAAAAAAAATGTTCATTCCTATGGTACGTATGAATACTATATTTGCAGCACATATAAGCAGGCAAAAGAACGCTGCAGTAGGCATACACTTCGGGTGGATCAGTTGGAACAAGCTGTTTTGCGTGCGATTCAGGTACAAGTGGAACAGGCAGTGGATGTGGCAGAGCTTTTGGAGCGATTTCAGAAGGAACAGAAAAGAAAAAAAATGGTATTTCCATTTGAGGAAAAAATAAAAGAAAAACAAATGGAGGAGGAAAAAATTAAGAAGTTTAAAGAGTCTTTATATGAAGATTGGAAGGAAGGTATTTTATCCAAAGAAGAGTATCTGTCCATGAAAGAAAGTTATCAAAAGCAATTAATTGATTTGAGATGTGTGATCCAGAAGCTGGAACAGGAGAAAATGAAAGCAGAAGAAAAGGGAGAGGCAAAACAAAACCCATTTTTGCTTTCTTTTTGCCGATATAAGAATATTACAGAGCTGAATCGAGAAGTGCTGACAGAATTGGTGGAAGATATTTTTGTTCATGAAGGAGGAAAAATCACCATTCGATTTCGATTCCATGAGGAAAAACAGGCCTTGCAATATCTGAAAAAAGATTTATAAAAAAATGGTCCTAAAAAACCATCAGCACCGGCTGCCGCCGACACGATTGCCCAGAATTTTGAGGATTTTGGAATTACTCCCGGCTATTATGACAAGATCATCACCGGAGATTTGGGATATGTGGGTCAGAAGGCGGTAATTGATCTTTTGAAAAAGCGGGGATATGATATTACATCACAGCATATGGACTGTGGCATAGAAATATATGACACAGAAAAGCAGGATACTCATTCGGGAGGAAGCGGATGTGGATGTGCTGCCATTACATTGGCATCTTATATATTAAAAAATCTGGAACGAGGGGAATGGAAGCGTGTACTGTTTGTCCCAACGGGTGCATTGTTATCACCCGTGAGTTTTAATGAAGGAAAAACGATTCCCGGCATTGCCCATGCAGTGATGTTGGAACAATGTGGTAAATAAGAAAGAGAGGAAAAATGAATTATTTGATTGCGTTTGTTGTAGGCGGAGGAATTTGTGCCCTGGTTCAGGTACTTATGGATAAAACAAAGCTGATGCCAGGGAGAATTATGGTTTTGTTGGTGGTAACAGGAGCTGTACTGGGGTGTTTAGGTATATATGAACCGTTTGCGCAATGGGCAGGAGCCGGTGCAACGGTGCCGCTTCTGGGATTTGGAAACACATTATGGAACGGAGTAAAACAGGGTATTTTGGAAGAAGGATGGCTGGGGCTTTTTAAGGGTGGATTTCGCGCCAGTGCAGTGGGAATTTCAGCAGCATTGATTTTTGGCTATCTGGCATCTGTTTTGTTTAGTCCGAAAATGAGAGATTAAAAGCATAATTGTGAAGGAAAAAAGAAGTAATAAAAAAAAGTTTGTAACAGTTCAGCCCGCGCCATTCGTAAAACCGCACTGCGTGCTTATTGTGGCTGTCGCCACTGTTTTGCTCATTTACAGCCCTATGGCTGAACTGTTACAAAAGTTTTATAAAATATTTTATAAAAGTATTGACAAAATTTCCATAACCCCGTATGCTTAGGATAAATAAAAAGGATGATTCATTAAAATCAAACATAGGAGGATAATGGAAATGAGCGGAATTGCAAGTTTAGTACCGGAAAAACTGTTATATGACGGAAAAACCATACCCGCAATTGGAATGGGAACTTTTGGCTCGGATCATTACACCGCGGATCAGGTAGCGGAAGCAGTGAGAGGAGGTATACAGGCAGGTTATCGCCTCTTTGACTGTGCTGCCTGCTATGGGAATGAGGACAAAATCGGACTGGTATTTGAGCAGGCAATGAAAGATGGTCTGGTTACAAGAGAAGAATTATTTATCACCACAAAAGTATGGAATGATATGCATGGACAAGGGGATGTTCTTTTGTCATGTGCTAAGAGTCTGAGAGATTTGAAATTGGATTATGTAGATTTGTTTTTTGTACACTGGCCATTCCCCAACTATCATGCTCCGTTTTGCGATGGTGACAGCAGAAATCCAGACTCTCGTCCATTTTCTGTGGAAGAGTTTATGACGACATGGAGACAATGTGAGAGACTGGTCGATATGGGATTGGCACGTTATATAGGAATGTCTAATATGACGATTCCAAAACTGGAAGCAGTTCTTCCTCTTTGCCGTATTAAACCGGCGGCGATTGAAATGGAACTTCACCCATGCTTCCAGCAGCAGGAATTGTTTGATTATTGTGTGAATAGAGGAATTCAGCCGATTGGTTATTGTCCAATGGGATCCCCGTCCAGACCGGAACGGGATAAAGCGGAGGGCGATTTTGTGGATATGGAAATGCCGGAAGTAATGGAAATTGCCAAAGCTCATGGCGTGCATCCGGCACTGATTTGCCTGAAATGGGCGGTTCAGCGTGGTCAGATCCCTATTCCGTTTTCTGTAAAAGAGCCTCAGTATACGGGAAACTTAGCATGTATTACACAGGATCCGCTTACACCGGAAGAAATGGAACGTTTAAAGCATGTGGATAAAAATAACAGACTGGTAAAAGGTCAGGTATTTTTATGGGAAGGTGCCAAGGGATGGGAAGATCTTTGGGACATGGATGGTACAATTACAAAATGATGAGAAACTCGCAAGGTGTGTTTCTCATATTCGCGGACAGTCGCCGTATGCGTATCCAAGCATCCGTGCACGGCTTGTTATCTGCACGCAAATAAAAGAAGGGGGCGTTGCAAAATAGATGAGTAATCATCTATGGAGCAGCGGCTCCGTTTTTATGTTCTAAAAACAGAAAACGGACCACAAAGGGTCCGTAATCCATGGTATAATTAGATATGCCCAATAACCAAATATACCATAAA
>JAPFDH010000113.1 GCA_026169045.1 Lachnospiraceae bacterium
TAGCTGTATAATCTTATCAGACATGGTTCTATAGCCTCCTTTGATGGGTTTTGTTGTGGTGACTTAATTCTACCAAACGGCTATAGTCCATGTCTTTATTATTATGAAATTTTATTTTTGCGAAATTTATTATACGTCATCAAACAAAAACGGCAGAACGGAGACTAATATGCACAAAAATTTATTAAAAACACTTGCTTTAACACTTACTACATCGGCATTGTTATCCTCCAGTGCCCTTTCAGTATCTGCTACTGCTCCTGAACGTTTGGACTATACTTTTTCACAACAGGATATTAGTTCTAATATCAACGATATGATAGATGAAATAAATAATTATATTACTAATAATCCTGTACAACTTGACTTGAAAGAACAGAAATACTCATTTGATATACCTTTATCAAATGGTACCCATGCAACAATGACATATGAATTAAAAAAAGTATCTGATAATAAATTTCTCAACGAGGACATGTATTCGATGCTAAAATAGGAGTATGGGACTTTATTTCGACAATTGATCTAGGATTGGTTGGAAGTATGACAGCTACTACAACAGTTAATATCTACCATGTACCAAGTTCCAATGAATCTGGGACTGTTCGTTTCAATGCATATAATGGCCGAGTAAGTGCCACACCTGCTCAGTTTTGTAGTATTTCAGGAACAAGTGCTCAAACTCAATGTAAAGTACCAGAGATATATTATGAAACCACAGGATATGTCGGTGTCAATTTAATGGGATCTATTAATTATAACTTTTATTATACTCAAACTATATCTTTCGTCGATAATGCATCGAATAAAGATAAAATCTCTGTTTCACTCGAATTATTTTAAAAACCTTAATTTGAGTATACACTTTACTCCCATGATAACATCAATGGGAGTAAAGTAATGTACAAAAATTATCTTAATAAAAAAATGATTACTATAATTCACTCAACTCAAAAAAAACGCATGAATAAATTACTTACTCATGCGTTTTTGGGATATATCAAAATAATTCTATGTTTTACATTTGAATTTATACAAACAATCCAATTTATTATTTATGTTACTCGTTATATCACATTTTAGTAACTCAGAATACAAACGGAGGTATCAGACATATGTCCAACTTTTTTTCTATCTATCTTATGCTGATTATTCCGGGGCTCTCTGAGCCACCTGTCCGGACTTTGAGAGCCGCCATTCCGGAGAATGAGAGCCATATATTCCGGTAATTCAGAGCCACCTTATTGGGCTCTATTACATATATTTCCTTTATACTGTAAATACACA
>JAPFDH010000051.1 GCA_026169045.1 Lachnospiraceae bacterium
TATACCGTATTTTTTAAGGCATAGCGACTGTTATGTCTGTTTTTCATGTCCATTTTTCACTTTTCAGATAATATTTACTTTTCAAAGATCAATGCCAGTGTCCGCTGGTTATAATCGCTCAGGATTCCGAGAGATTATTATTATCTTGGTTCATATGCTATCCCATACTGATCCAATAAATTGTAAAAATCTTTTTTCAATACATCGGCCTTTTTTCCATCATAATCACAAAATTCCTCTACATTTGAAAATGCATATAATGATCCGTTATTTGTAAAAATACTATGTTCCATATAAACCGGCGAATAGTAATCATCTCCGTCATGAAGTGATAAGAAAAGAATAACATTATCACCAACTTTTGGCTTCGTTATCATACTGTTTTTATCTCCGGCAATTTTTACCAGTATCTCTTCTTCTGAAATATTACCATACCATACTTCATCGAGTCTCACAGTATAAATCATATTCGTTCCGTACACTTGTCCATATTTTTTATTGAATTCTTCCTGAGATCCCTTCACTAAAAACATAGGATTCATTTCCTGTTCAGACAAAATTTTTCCCTCTATTACATATTCATCAATTCCAATCGTAATACTTTTTGCATACAATTCCATAGACGGTGGTTTTGCGCTGGATAGTGGTAAAAGTTCGTCTGATAAAACCACCTTATCTTCCGGTCTGACCTTAACAGGATAAAAATACCTGACCCCAATTCCAATTATCAATAGTACAAGAAGAGAGCAAAGACCAATCACTACCCTTTTTTTCCTTTTCATAAAATCCCCCCCTTTTATATGAATTTTTATCATCCGATCACATCTATTCAAATCAAGTGTATAATAGAGATTTTCAATTGTCAATTAATGTTTGGCTAATCCATGTTTGTTCTATCATTTCAATTAGCAAATACTAAAAAAGTACCCAAACCATATGTTCCATTTGGATACAACAGATTTGGGTACCTACTTTTTTATTTTTTCCTATAATTATCTTGCTTTAATTGCCGACAATACCTTTGCCTTAGACAATGTTTCCGCAAAAACGAAGAAAATGATGGATTCGATCGGCACAGTACATACCTGTTTTAAAGCTCTGGCCGGAAGTAACGCAATAAAACCTTTCCCGTATAACATTGTCAGCCAATATGTTCCTAAAAGTAAATTTACAAAAATAGCCACAATGATCTTAGAAACTAAAATTCTCTTCAGACTGATGGGTTGATGATACAAAATTGCCCCGTAAATAACACCGCCCAAAATGGCATTTAACGTAAATCCAAAAAAATAAGCTCCTGTAGGTTTTACGATGAATTTTAAAATATCGGTAATTCCGCCCATAATTCCTCCAACCACAGGACCAAACAAAAGCGCAGTCATTTCATTGGCAATAAAAGAAAAACCGATTTTTAAAAAGTCTGTAATCTGAACAGTAAACATAAATCCAAGTATTACGCCAATGGCAATAAACATGGCGACAACAACGATCGTCTTTAAATGCTTCAGTTCATTCCAAGAGTCAACAAATTTTTGCTTCATTTGATTCATAAAAATATACCTCCTTTGCAGTAGTCCTTACGCCACGCATAGCAGGTATTTTCATATCTATCCATGTGCAGCAGCGGGATGCGGACGATGTACCGCAAGCCTACGCCTTTCGTCCGGCTGGCAACTCCCCGTCCAGCCGACACTTAACGCACATCGTCCTACTCTGCTTTTCTTATTTTTTTGCGATTATAGCACAGCACTTCCAAAAAAGTCAAGATCTATACTCATAATTCCACAATTCTCGTGGCAATCTGCCTTCCAAATTCCACATCATGTTCTGTAAAAATCAGTGTAGGCTGCTGCATTAAAATCACATGTTCCAACTGTTCCCGAAACAAAATTTCCATATAGTTCAATGGCTCATCCAAAAAAATCACATGACTTTCTCCTGCCAAAGCAAACGCCAATTCAATCTTTTTCTGTTCACCGCTGCTATATGTTTCAAGTGGGCGATCCAAAAATCCTTCCGGCATCTCAAAACACCGGCACAATTCCATAAAACGTTCTCTTTTAGATTGTCCTTTTAATGTCTCCAAATGTTCCCGCAAATATCCGTTTTTCCATCTGCTTTCCTGCCTTACCCAGCTGATTTTCAGCTCTTCTTCCCATTCCACAGCATCATTTTTCCATTCTTTGGATAACAAGTGAAAAAGCGTCGTTTTCCCAGCCCCATTTTTGCCCCGCAGCCATATGCGTTCTCCTGGATACAGTTTAAAATCAAATTGATTGAATAAATGTCTTTCTGCATTCTGATAAGAGAAATCCATTTGTTTTACTCGAATCAGCCATCCATCTCTGTCACATTCCATCTCCTGAATTTCCCATGGATGGATGGTCTCCATGTTTTTCAAAAGTCCTTTTTTTTCTTCCAGACTGGCTTGAATTCGTATTTGTCCCCGACGCTTTTGTCCGGCATATGCTTTATTTCCATTGGTTCGATGATTGGATTTGTATGGATATTTTTGTATATTTCCCAGTTCCATCCATTCCTGTTTTTTTTCTGCCTCCCGTTCCAAATGACGGATTTCCCGTTCCAATTTTGCTTTCACCGCCAGTTCAAACTGTTCCTTCCATTCCTGATTCTTTTTCCAACTGGAATATGTTCCCCGTTCCAAAGAAATATTGGTTTTATTGATAGAAAGAATATGATCCGTGACCGCATCCAAAAAAACACGATCATGGGATACCACCAAATATCCTTTTTTTCTCTTCAGATAATGAATCAATTCCCATGTTCCTTTCGAATCCAAATGATTGGTTGGCTCATCCAGTAAAAGAAACGTATCCGTTCGAAGAAACATCGCACACAATTCCATTTTGGTTCTTTCTCCCCCTGACAATGTGTGGATATCTCTTTCCAGAACCGAAGGATCCAAACCAATGGAAATCACTTCCCGTACAATTTTTCCTTCTATTTCATATCCGCCACAATTCTGATAGGTCTGCTGGATTTTACAATATTCATCCATCAGCGATACGTCCTGTTTTTCTATGATAAACGCCATCTTATCTTCCATGGATTTCAAATGCCCAATGGTTTCTTTCATCCAATCCATTCCTTTGGAATACGGATTATTTTGTACATACGGAACATAGCACATATTTACGGGGATATCAATTCTGCCTGCGGTTGGTTGCCCTTTTTTACTGAGCAAATGAAGAAAGGTTGTTTTTCCTCTTCCGTTCCTTCCGATCAATCCCAATTTCCAATCGGTATCTAACACCAAATTCACATTTTGAAATACCGGATGGTAGAAATCCGTATAATAAAAACTCATATTCTGAATCGTCAATTTCGACATATATCCTGCCTTTCTACGGCATTCATGGCGAAACCTGCCTCTTCATGCCGCTCTTATTTTTTCTTTTTCCGTGCAGCATTCATTAAAATCAACATGACGATACCTCCCTTCTGTGGTTCCCATTTTTATGCAGCAAAAAAAGAGCTTAAGAATTTTCTCAAAAGCCTTTGCCTTCCATTCCCAATTTCATAAACCGGCATACAAAAAACACAGAAATCATGTACTTACTCTCATGCTTTCCATAATGTTCAACCTTGTTTATCAATTTGGTAATGGATTAACAAATTCTCATTTTATTCTTAACCTCTTTATTTTCATTACAAATATATGATTATAAAGGAACCTTTTTCAGATTACCACTGAAAATTTCCTTTGTCAATCCCCCACTTGAAAATCCTTACTGTTTCAGTTTCTGGCTTTTTCAAACACCTTTCGTCTCCGCATTCTCTGACTCGTATCATCGGAAAATGCTGTGAAATTTTCTACACCACTGAACGAACCAATTAACGGAATCCCTTCCAGGGATGTGCCTACCAGTTTCTGTTTTATTGTATCCGCGATACGGTCTGCAAAAATGACTTTGATACTTCTTCCAAAATAGTTTGTTATCTCCACCGGAACCGCTTCCGTAATCTTTTTCTCATTATGCAGATCTGCCATCATTTTTTGTGCCCTTACAATGGCAACTTCCCGTTCTTTTCCGCTTTGCGCACAAAGAGCCCGCCTGATTTCTTCTTTGATCTGCCTATCCAAAGGGAGATTGGAAAACGCTGTACCAAACCACTTGCTATATGGCGCATATGTTCGGCAATACAAAAAGCCAAGACGCATCAAGCGTTCCGCGATTCTGGCACATACCAGAATCGATCCTATTTCATCCCCAACCTGTATACATCGTCCTACAAATGCCTGTTCCTCTGCAATCAATGACCAATTGGATGCAATCTGATAAAGCCAGACATCATTGGGAAAATAACTGACTGCCTCCAGATATTTTTTTATTCCAAGATCATCCTGATAAAATTCTCCACTTGTCAAAGCCAACAGTCGATGTTCGGAAAAAGAAAGCCAGTCAGCATTGGACAATGTATTCCAATTACAGCATCCGAGATAAGCGTTTAAAAAATCATCCGATGTCTGAATAAAAATCAATGGAGAAACCAGACCTTCTGTAATAAAAACCGGCTGACGCACACCGTGATCATGGATATTGGGTTCAGAAAAATTCACACTATATCCTTGATATGTATACGGCAGCTCCCGGGAAAAATGTTTCATAATCTCTTCTTTTTTATCCATATCATCTGGTTTTAGAAACAGATAAAACCGAGGTCCCCACATATGATCTGTAGAAACAGGATCATCGTATCCGAGCACATCCGATCCATATCCCAATAAACCGGCTGAATATGATAAACCGGGAAAATATTGCTCTAAAACCGGTTTTGCTATTTCCTCAAAAAATTGCCGACATAACTTTTTTCCCTTTACGAATGTTTCCATGCCGTTTTCCTCCCGCACCTTACCATGTATCCTTTTCTTCTACTCTTCTCTGGTAAAACCCTGTTATACATACCTCACTATCTGTTTTTTCCTTCGCCCAGGCATATAAGCCAATAATCATGCCTGTAAAGCATCTTCCGGATACTTCACAGGACAAAAAGCGATTGGAAACGGGACCGATTACTTCCCACTCCTTTCCTTCTTCCTGAAACCAAAAAGAATCCTTTTCCTTTCCTGTCTGGATACGAATGGAAAGAATACCATCCCCGATTTTTCTTTCCAACACGGTTTGTACCATGTCTTCCGCTGTACGTATCATTACAAGATACATTCCATCTTTCCTTTTTTCTTTACCGATCCGATAATGAAAATCCGATGCCAGATATAGAATCATTCCTGCTTCTTCTCCCACTGTTTGGGGAAGAAAAGAAAACGTAGCTCCCACTTCACATGCAAAGTCCATGGGTCTTACTCCCACCACTCCATGCGTACATCCCGATCTATCATTTTTTTTCACAGGATGCAACTGCAGCATCCCATTTCCTCTTTTAGCTCTCTCATCCCGATTTCTCAGCCAGATCCACTGAGGCTCCCATGTTTCATTGAAAAAATCAGCTCTCCACCGGGAGTTTTTTTTCTGTTTTTCCCACAACGGTCCCTCTGCTTCAATCACACACCTTCGGGATTCACTGACATAAGGCCACCCATCCTTCCATATTACCGGCATCAAAAAAGTCTCTCTGCCAAGTACGGACATGGTACGCCTGGATAATCGGATCCCCAAATGTACCATCCACCAGTTTCCCCTATGATCCTCAAAAAGATCAGCATGACCGGAACACTGTACCTGCTTTGTGGTATCCCAAGCATTGGATAAAATAGGCCGAATCGGACAATCTTCATATGGCCCCCACAAGCTATGACTCCTTGCCACGGTTTCCATATGATTAAAATTTGTACCCCCTTCTGCTGCAAACAGATAATACCAATCTCCCACTTTATAAATATGGGGTGCTTCCAGATATCCTCCTCCGGTTCCTGTCCAAAGGGTTTTAATATCTCCCAATAGTTTTCCCGTGTGAACATCAATAGGCACTGCCGTAATTTCCTCTACCCCCGGATGGAGACTATAATTGGTACAATAATATGCCTCATCTCCTTCAAAGTAAATCGATGGGTCAATCCCTCCCATCTCCACCCAGACAGGATCGGACCACTCACCCAGGATATCTTCCGTTTCCATAATAAAATTACCGATACCATCCACAGTTGCCGTTACATAAAAAATCCCTTTATGATATCGCAACGTAGGCGCCCATATTCCGCCGGAATCCTTTGCATCCGTCATATCCACTTGATCTTTTCGTGTCACACAATTTCCAACCTGCTCCCAATTCACCAAATCTTTACTGTGATAAATAGGTATACCCGGTGTATACTCAAAAGAACTGGTTACCAGATAGTAATCATCTCCTACCCGGCAAATGCTCGGATCCGGATTGAATCCTCTTATAATCGGATTATGATATCTCATATTTTTCCCCCCTATTCCTGCCTATCACAAGTACCTGTTCTGCCCCATACAATCCATCTGCAAATCCCCGTACAATTACTCTGCCAGGCACTCCTTTTAAACGAATCTGTACACTGGCACATCCGTGATACATATGAATAAACGATTCCTGATATGGCTCACTGCTCATCAGGTTGCCACTGTCTACGCCAATAATCTCTGCTTCTCCTTCCACAAAAAATCGTACCAGAGAACTCTCTCTGAAATACATATTTCCATCTTTATCTTTTGCATGAAGCGTCAGCAAGACTTCATATCCCTCTTCTTCCGGTAAAAATATATTTTTTTCTCCGTCAAACTCCAGTTTAACTGCTGAATCCGGCGTCACCAGAGTATGACGACAAACTTCTTTTCCCTTTTCATACCCAACTGCTTCCAATTTTCCCGGCTGCCATGGAACAAAGCCGGTGATCACACGGTTTTTACACTCCATGGGAGCAGCCACTTCCAACTCTTCTCCATTTAAAAAAAGCTTTACGACAGAACAATTGCTTGCAATCATGTAGGGAATAACGGTTTTGTAAAATTGCGGAAATTGCCAATGATCTGCATATCTTGGCATATCCCACATTTCTTTTACTCCCTCATCCATTAATGAATAATCCATCACGGAAATATGAACCATGGGCGTATGACTCCAATAACTTTGCATAATATAATAGCTTGGCCTTCTCTCCCGGTTTGTACGAATTAACGCACCGCTCCATCCCTTTGCCGGATATCCCATCGATTCTCCCAGGTAATCAAATCCGGTCCATATCATTCCACCTATCACATAATCTGCTTCAAAAGGAACAAGGGAAGGATTTTCATTACTGAAATTTTTTAATTGTTTCTTTGTTCCCTGGAAAAACTGGTAAATTTCTGTCCCAAGAATGGGTTTTTCCGGTATTCGTCTATGAATATCCGGATACAGCGCTTCCAGATAATTTCCGGATATAATATCCACGTATTCTGCTATTTTGACAATCCTCTCCACTTTTTCTTCCACATCAAAAATTTCAGTATCATCCACCTCATCCACAAATTTCTGGATATCTTTTACCTTTGATATCTCCACCGCGCTTTCCCGTTTGAAATGCGGATTCATGGCATAAGTAACCGGTCTTGTATCATCCAATTTTCTCACATAGTCAGTCAACATCTTTAGGAGAGAAAGCATGGAATCCTGTCCCTGATTTTCCACCTCATTTCCCACTCCCCAAATGACAACACTCGGACGATTTCGATCCCGTTTTACCATGGCGTCCACATCATTTTTCCACTCGGTATCAAAATACCGTCCATACAAACCGCCCTTCCATTTATCGAAACATTCCTCGTATACATAAAATCCCATTTCATCACAAAGATCCAAAAATTCTTCCGAATACGTATGATGAGCTGCCCGGATGGCATTACATCCGGCTTCTTTTAAATCTTCCAGCCGTTTTCTCCAAATTTCTTTTTTAGAAGCGATTCCAGCACAACCCACTTCCTGATGGAGACAAACCCCTTTTAATTTTACCGGATTTCCATTCACAAGCATTCCTGTTTCACCATGAAACACTACACTTCGTATACCGATTTTTTGACTGATCGTATCGGTAATCCGGTCTCCTTCTTTTCTTTGCAGAACAAGGCTGTAACAATAGGGATGTTCAGCCGACCAAAGTCTGGGATGATTTAAGTGAAAAAAGATTTCATTTTCTCCCTCTTCCACCAATATCGGTTCCTTTTCCTCTTTTGACGGATCAAAAATCTGACCACAGATTTTTATCCCATTTCCTGCCTGCACTGTAATACATGCTTTTGAAAAATCTTCATTTAACTGTGTCCTCACTACCACGTCCCATGGGGAAAGATGTGCTTCTTCCACTTCTACCCATTTGATAGTTCGATAGATTCCTGCACCGCTATACCAGCGGTCAGCTGGCCGTTTCGTATTGTCTACCCGAATACAAATATGGTTTTCACCCATTTGTATATACGGTGTAATGTCCACAGCAAACGAACTATAACCGTATTTTCTTCCACCTGCCAGTTCTCCATTGATCCATATGGTACTATCCTCAAATATCCCTCCGAATTCGAGAAAATACTGATATCCCTTCTTTTTTTCCTCCATTTTCCATGTTTTTTCATACCACCCCACTCCAAAACGATCCCGATAACCCTGCGACGCTGCTTCATCCATTTCTTTTGAAAATGGACAGCTGATCGCCCAATCATGGGGAAGAATCACCGAGTGAAACTGATCTATTTCCGGTTTTTTCATTTCTCCCGGTTCTCTGACAAGGGCAAACTTCCATCCATTCATCCATTTTTCTTCTTTTCTAGGCATAATACACTCCTCCATATCTAACGATGAGAAACACGCTTTGGGAGTTTCTCACGTTCGCGGACAGTCGCCGTATGCGTATACAAGCATCCGCACACGGCTCGTTGTCTGCGCGCAAATAAAAATCTCCACTGTATCTGTTACTTTATCATGAGTGTTGCACAGATACAATGGAGAAAATTTTAGATACTATCTATTTTTTTCATTTCACTGAAATGGAATGAGAAAAATTTTAAACCATTTCTTCTATTCCAAAATCATACAATCATCTGCAGCATTCGGAATTCTTTCCAAATCTTTTATTATATAGATCTGATCAATCCGAAGTCCGTAGGAATATACATAAAAGGAAAGCGTATGCATCCCAGCATTCAATACCGTCTCCGTCACGGGTATCAAACGCCATGCCTGTTCCGCTTCATATCGCCAAAGATTTCCCTCACCATATAACGAGGTTATAGGCAATACTGTTTCATCCACACGCAAACCAACCTCCGCATGTTCTCTGGAGTTAAATTTTGTAAGTATCCAAATCCGGTATGTACCGCCTTCCACCGATACTTGATACGTAAGCGATGGTGCCGCTTCCTTTCTATCCCATGTCATTCCTTGCTCCCGGATATACATGGCCATACCATATCTGTTATAAGACTCACTGGAGCAATACCTCCAGGGACCATTATATTTTGCATATGATGACTGTGCTAAAGCTCCTATCGCATCAATGGATACCATTCCGTCTTTTTCTTTATAAATCTCTCTTCCTAAACCGATCAGTTTTTGCACCAGCTTTTCCTGAACGGCATGGAAATCTGCATCCAATCTATAGCAATCCGCAATCTCCTTATGAGGAATGATCTTATCTCTTTCCGTCAGACAATTGGGATCCTCATTCCAATCTGCATAAATCATCGGTCTGGGGTAAATGTCTAAACTTCCATACCAAATCATTCCTGCCTGCTTCACATCCTCGATGCAAAGAAGTTTTTGATCCCCCGGCTGTATCCCCAGATTATTTTCTTTTCTGTCCTTTGTATACAATACCATACGGGAAAATACAAAATAAGAGTCCATAGCTATAAGCTGAATCTTATGATCCCCTTTTTCCAAATATCCCAAAGAAAGATATAGCTTATCCACATGATCCATGGTGTTTTTCGCCCATGTTCCACGCCACTCATCATTGGACTGGGTAGCCACAATAATCGGCTCTTTTCCATCCACCGACACACCGACACGAATCTGTCCCACTGAATTCAGGGATGGATAACGATGGATTTCCAGAAGGGGTTTTACTCCATCCTCCAGGACAAATGCATAAGACAAAACAGCGCCCTCTTCTCCGGCTTCCATCAGATCACCGCCTCCTCTTCCAAGGCGTCTGACTCTCTTCCAATTATTTTTCCTCTCCGGATTCCTTTCTTTTTCTACCAATCCTTCTGTGGCACAAAATACCAATGCCCCATCTTCCGGCGTAAAACATGGGATTCTACTATCGGAATAAAGCGTCTGAACAGAAATCACCTGTTTTTCCTGATCCGTTATATTTGTAATCACAACCGTTCCTGTTTTCTTCGGTGCATCCCCCTCCACTGTTACAAAAATGCGCATTTCCCCTTCCACTTCTCCACTCTGACAGGAAAGATGAATCCATGGGGCAGCCTCAATGGAGAACGAAATCCTTCCCTCCCCGGCGTTGGCAATTTCAAACCATTTTGTTCCTGGTTTTTCAAAAATAATCTGCTTTTTTTCATCATTCCAACAAGTGATAATCATTTCCCGTTTTCCTATGGAGAGAGGCGGTGTGCAGGCAGGATACATGGCTGTGCGCGGCGGTGGAAAATCCTCAGGTGTCACCATCTTGTCCCATTTTCCGTCTGCCATGACTTCATTGTAATATTTCAGCATCTTTCGGCGCAGATCCTCAAAAAATCTTGTATTTTTCGTATACTGCCATGCGGCCTGCATTTTTCCCTGTTTCACACAAAGGGTACTCCGATCGGCAAAATAATACATGGCATTTGTAAAATAAGCAGCATGAATTTTCATAAGAACCAGCTGGAAAAACGCATCTCTTTCTCCTTTCGGTAAAACATCATAGATGGCATTTCCCTTTTCGTATATTACTTTGAGAGCATTCATTCTCCCTGTCCATTCATCCCCATAAGCAGTGAAAGAAAAGACATCCTCTTCCAGATTTTCAATTTTTCTCACATTGACAATCTGCGAAAAATCATTGAGTAACTTTGCGGTCTCCTTTCCATGATTTCCGCTGAATGTCCGGTCAATCCATTGTTCCAGATATTGATCCACATCATCCGTTGACTGAGCTCCTTTTTTTCCGATCTCCCATGCCAAGCGGAAATAAAATTCTATTTCCTGCTCCAGCGGTTTCATGGCTCCCACATTCATAACCCATAGTTTTTGAATTCCATTTTCATACGCTTTTTCCAACTCATACTTTGTCTGAGCCAACGGAATCGAGCAGATAAACAGATAGGAACGCCCCGGAGGAGCCCAATAAGAATTGTGATAATAAATTCCATGACCACCTTTTCTTTTTTGTTCCTCTTTGGATGGATACCGTCTCACATATCCATAATTGTCATTGGACCAGATTAAAGTGATATCTTCCGAAATTTTTAATCCGTTGTCATATAACTCCAATACTTCTTTATACGGCACAAACAGTTTCAGTGGATCTTTATCCAGCGTTTCCTTTAAAATCTGTTGCTGATCTTCCATGACTGTCTGCAAAAGTGCGATTTTCTTTTCACGCATCTCTTCCGGGGTATCGGCATGCAGATTTCTTGTCTCAAAACCGGAATCATGGATACCACGCATCCCCAATGTATAGCTGACTTCAAAATCAGCATTCTGTTCCACACTTTCTTTCCAATATTCCTTTAAAATATCCCTATTTCGCCCTTCTATGGAATAGTCATATTCTGCATCCTTGTATCCCTTTTTCGTAATCCAGGGTATCCATTCCCGATTATTACTACGCATCAGCATATCACAATGGGATGTCCCCACGACAACTCCCATCCGATCAGCCAGAGCACCATTTTCCACACACATATTAAAAGAATTCACATGCATGGCAGGCCAAATATAATTCCCTTTCAAGCGCAAAATCAATTCAAAAATCTTCTCATACGTGTGAACACCGATGGTTGGCTCATTCATATGTGCCTGCGCCCAGTGATCCAATTCCTCCTCATCATTGATGAAAATACCACGGTATTCCACAGACGGATAATCCGACTGTTCGAATCCATCAGGAAATACAATTTCCTTCTTTTTCTTCACCGGTACATCTGCCCAATAATACCAAGGCGATACACCGATTTGTTCACAGAACTCATACACACCATAAATGGTTCCTCTCCGATCGGTTCCAATAATTGTAAGAATCCCGTCTTCTACTTTTAAAAGAAATGCTTCCCTTCGCAGCGATCCTTCTTCATTTTTAAGACTATCCATCCCACCAAAAGCAATAGTCCATGGAGAAATTCCCAGGGTTCCCACACGGATTTTTACTTTTTTTTCTTCTTCCACCTGAATATCCGCTACCTTTTTCAGGTCATTTTTCAAATTCTGCACTGCGATTTTCACTGCGTCTGTTTCCATTGCATCACAGAATACATGGATTTTTTCACCAGCTCTTATTCGAAAGTCCATCTATTTCACCTCTCCATATGTTCTCATTTATCCCCTATTATACATGGCTTTTCTTCTTTCGTATATAGCCGAAATTTTCGTTCCTATCCCAAAATTTACTTTTTCAGTCACCATTCATCTTGCTCTTTCTTTCTGAAAAATTTTTTCATAAATCTATTGACTCATTTTATTTTCCATGATACAATACCGAAAAATTAATGATCAAGGAGGATTTCATATGTTCTATTCACTTTCTATTCGACGCAGATAAATGAAGCTTGTGTTCCAATGGGCACAGGCTAATTTTGCTGTGTGCCTATAGAAAGTGATTGCAGTGGCATATTATATCCATAGCTTTGCACTATTTGGCATGCAGCGCCAAATAGTGTTTTTTATTTATTAAAAGGAGTGTGCCATGAATACGATTATTGAAATTCTTACCGAAAAGGTATCCAATGCCTTTATCATATGCGGATACCAGGATTCCTTTGGATCTGTAACTAAATCCGATCGTCCGGATTTATGTCAATTCCAATGCAATGGTTCCTTTGCAGCAGCAAAAATCTACAAAAAAGCTCCCATTATCATAGCAAACCAGGTAACGCAGCACTTATCCTGTGACCCCATCTTTAAAACAATCACTGTAGCTGGTTCTGGATTCATCAACATGGAACTTTCTGATTCCTTTTTACTTCAATATTTGGATGATCTTCTTTCTGACCCTCATTTAGGTATTAAGCAGACGAATACACAGGAAACCATTTTTCTTGATTACGGAGGACCAAATGCGGCAAAACCTTTACATGTGGGACATCTTCGTTCAGCAATCATCGGAGACGCACTAAAACGTCTGGCAGAAGTCACCGGCAGAAAAACAATAAGTGACATTCATCTCGGAGATTGGGGTCTTCAGATGGGTCTTGTAATCGCTGAATTGGAAGACCGGGACAATTGTGGGGAAAATATGACCATATCCTCCCATGATTGGGATACTCTTTATACAATTGCCAGTCAAAAAAGTAAAGAGAACCAACAATTTCTGCAACGGGCTCGGGAAATAACTGCCAAATTTCAAAAAGGTGACACAAAATATCTTTCTCTTTGGCAGAAAGTAATGAAACAATCCATTAAAAATATCAAAGAAACCTATCGCATGCTGCATGTCGATTTTGACTTGTGGAATGGAGAAAGCGATGCGGAAAACTACGTTCCCGAATTGATCGAAACGCTGGAAAAGAAACATCTCCTCAAAGAAAGTATGGGAGCAAAAATAGTAGATGTAGCCCTCCCTGATGATCATGCCCCTATTCCTCCAGTAATCATAAAAAAATCCAATGGATCTAACATTTATGCAACGACCGATTTAGCCACTATTATTGCTCGTATGAAACAGTACCATCCCCATGAAATTTGGTATATTATCGATAATCGTCAGAGTCTCTATTTTACACAAATATTCCGCTGTGCCAGAAAAGCAGCTCTGATTTCACAAGATACTGCTTTGATTCATCTTTGTTTCGGTACCATGAACGGAAAAGATGGAAAACCTTATAAAACACGGGAAGGCGGCGTGATGAAACTCTCTGATTTCTATCAAACTGTTTACGAAAAGGTTCATGAACGTGTATCTGCATCTGCTTTCAGCGAAAATACTGATAAAGAAATGCTGTCCCATAAAATTACAAACGCCGCCATAAAATTTGGCGATCTGATGAATCATAGAGCAAAAGATTATATATTTGACCTGGAAAAATTTACTGCTTCCGAGGGAAAAACAGGAACATTTCTTCTCTATACTATCGCGCGAATCCATTCTCTGCTAAAAAAGGCAGACTATGATTATGAAAGAAATAAACCCGTATCCATCTATACAGATACAGAAAAAAATCTAATTCTTTTATTAGCTCTGAGCAATGAAAAATTTGAGCTGGCCTATAATGAAAAAGCACCAAACCTGATCTGCGAGCAAGCCTATGAAATTGCTTCTGCATTTTCAAAATTTTACAGTGAAAACCATATTCTCACAGAGACCAATGTTTCTAAGAAACAAACCTGGATTTATCTGTGTAACGCCACAAAACAAATTCTTCACAAGCATCTGGATGTCCTTGGAATTGAACCGGTAGAATTCATGTAATTTTTTCTCTGCCATAGCAAAAAGGATGCAGCGGTATTTGTATGCATCTGCAAACTACCGCTACATCCCTTTTACAAATCATTATCATTGAGAAATAGGTAACTCTATAATATTCCCCATCTCCTGTGCTTCTTTTATACTATGTGTTACAAGGATTACTGTTTTACCGGCACATAACTGTTTTGTGACATCCATCACCTGATCCAGACAGTTCTGATCCAATCCATGGAATGGTTCATCTAAAAACAAAATATCCCATGTAGCATATAACGCCCGCAGCAATGCCACACGTTGCCGCATCCCACCTGACATTTCTTTCACCGGCTGGCTTTCCCATCCGGATAGTCCCACTTTTCCCATTAATTTGCTGATTTGTTCAAAGTCCTGCGCCCCTTTTTCCCAAAACTTTTTTCTTCGAACCACGCGAATATTGGTTAATGCGCTCAGATTCTCACAAAGCCTCGGCTCCTGAAAAACGGCACTGCATTTTTTTCCTTCCAACCCTTCAATCCGGCCTTCGTCAGGCTTTTCCAACCCCATCAGTATTCTTAGAAGAGTCGTTTTTCCCGCTCCAGAAGGTGCCATAATACATGTGATACCATTTTGGGGAATCACAAGAGAAAGGTCATGAAACACCACATGGGTTCCGTATGATTTACATATATGGGATACTCTTATTTCCTGCATTTCTCACCTCATTTTTCCACCCAGTGTACAATTTGATCGATAACATATAAAAAAACAGATTCAAATAAAACACTGAGAATAACAATTACCACCGTCCACGCAAATAAATCCGGTGTATTCAAATATACTTTTGCCTGATAGAGCTGCTCTCCTATGGAATAATCGGGAATACCGATTACCTCCGCTGCCACGCCCGCCTTCCAGCATAATCCCAGCGCTACACTACATCCGGCACGAAAATATGGAAGGATCTGAGAAAGGTAGATATAGCGAATGCGTACAAAACGAGACAATGAAAAAACATCTGCCATCTCCAATAATTTTTCATCCATCTGTTTCTGCCCTTCCAAAACATTTGTATAGATAATAGGGAAAACCATGAGAAAAGAAATAATCACTGATAAATTTTTTGACGGAATCCAGATCAACACCAAAATAACAAACGATGCCACCGGAATCGATTTGATGGTAAAGACAAATGGACGAATGAACTCTTCTATTACCCCAAATCGTACTGCAATACCTGCAAGAATCACCCCACACACAGCGGCCAGAAGAAAGCCTCCCATAATCCGGAAAAATGAAAACGATATGATATACCAAAATTCCCCTGTGGGAATCAATGCAAAAAGTCTCTGCAATACAGTTACAGGAGATACCAAAAGTATCTCCTGTCCGATTCCCATACTCGCCAACTGCCAAATAATCATCCAGGCAGCTATAGCCCAAATTCTAACCTTACCTTTTCTATTTCGTGTAGTAGAAATCATCCTCTGGCAGTTCTCCTCCTATGGATTTTGGATTTTGCTCATTCAGCACTGACAAATAACCGGATAACATTTCTTTCATTTCTTCTCCATCATAGTAGACAATGCTACACTCCGGCAATGCCTTCTTTGCCACTTCTTCTGTGACAATATCATACGCCCCCACCAGATTTGCCGCTTCTTTTTCATGGGTTTGCACATACTCCACTGATTCCTGATATCGTTTCAGAAACTGTTCCACAGCCTCTTTATGCTCATCGGCAAATTCTTTCCGCACCACAGTCACTCCTGTGATCAGGGTACTTTTTTCTTCCCCATCCTTCTGTACCTTATCCCACTCTTCCGTTAAGTCCAATGCTACACGCAGAGATGGAGTCTTTTCCTGCGCTGTTGTTACAAATGGCTGAGGAAGCATAGCTATTTTTGAAGGATCAGCACTGATCGCAGCCACACACTCAGAATGTTCACTTTTCCATTCGATCGTTACATCCGTTCCCGGTACAAGCCCGTTTTTTTCTAAAATATAATTCAATGCATATTCCGGTGTGGATCCTTTTCCGCTGGCATAAATGGTTTTTCCTTTCAAATCAGCGGCCGAATGTATGGTATCCCCATTTTCCACAATATATAAAACACCCAATGTATTCACCATTAATACCTGAACAGCGCCATCTGTCTGATTATAAAGGATGCTGGCTAAATTGGCCGGTACAGCCGCAATATCCAAATCCCCTTGTACAATTTTAGGAGTCACCTCATCCGGAGAAGCAGAAATAGAGAATGTATAGGATTCCTCACCAACATTATTATTTTCTGCATCATTCATAAATTTTACCAGTCCCATCGCAGTTGGACCCTTCAGCGCCGAAACACGGATATTCGTTTCATCCTTTTGAACTGTTTCAGTCTCGTTTTCTGTAGAAACAATCTCCTGGGCGCCCCTGGAACATCCCGCTGCAAAAGCCAGAAGTAACACACCGATCATAACATAAGCGATTCTTTTTCTCCATCCATAGCTGCTCTTCATATTCTTCCTCATCCCTCATCAATCCACCAATTTGTCCAATTCTTTTACATGTTCCGTCTGACTGGAAATTTTATGCTTCGCCTGAGCAGCATATTTATTTACTGCCGTCTGAGATTTTTTGATCGGCTGCATCGTTCCTGCCCCTGCGACACATCCACCAGGACATGCCATACCTTCCAGCAAATATCCATTATACTTTCCTGCTTTCGCCAGCGTCAATAATTTGCGGCACTCTCTAAGTCCCTCTGCATTGGCGATATTAATTTCCCGGTCCGGATATTTTTCATGAATAACATCTTCCACCGATTTTGCAACCCCACCTGCTACGGCAAAATTTCTCCCGTCCACAGATGCATTATTCACACCATCCGGATCTTCCTCGATCGCCTCCAAATCCAATTGACGTGCATCAAAAATTCCCGTCATTTCTTCAAATGTCAAAACAAAATCCACATCACTGCGGACATCATTTCTCATAGCTTCCAATTTCTTTGCGGCACATGGTCCTATGAAAACGACTTTTGCATTCTTATGCCTGTGCTTGATCAGCCGGGCTGTCAATGTCATAGGCGTCAGTGCCATAGAAATACAATTGGCGTAATCCGGAAATAGTTTTTTAGCCATGGATGACCATGCCGGGCAACAGGATGTTGCCATAAACGGCAAATGTTCCGGAACTTCATTAATAAAATCCGATGCTTCCTGTGTCGCACAGAGATCTGCTCCAATCGCCACCTCAAATACATCGGCAAATCCCAAGGCTTTCATAGCGGCACGCAGCTTTCCCGGTGTAACCTTAGGGCCAAACTGTCCGACAAACGCCGGCGCCAATGCGGCATATACACGTTCTCCGGAACGAATCGCCCGAATCACCTGAAAAATCTGGGATTTATCAGAAATAGCACCAAACGGACAATTCACCAGACATTGCCCGCAGGACACACAGCGATCATAATCAATATCGGCTTTTCCATTTTCGTCAGAATGAATCGCATCCATTCCACACGCTGCTGCGCAAGGGCGTTCCTGTATAATAATAGCATGGTACCCACAAACTTCCGCACATTTTCCACATTTGATACATTTTTCCGGATCAATATAAGAACGGCCATTGGTTCTGTCCAACGTCACTGCTTTCTTGGGACAGACTTCCACACAGGGATGTGCCAGACACCCCTGACAACCATCGGTTACAAATACACGTTTTTCCTTACAGGCGTTGCAGGCAAATTTAATTACATTAATCAAAGGCGGTGTATAATATGTTTCCGTCTGATCGGCAAGTTCAATATTATCGGAAAGAGGTGCATGGGCGGACGCGCTGCGACATGGCAGTCCCATAGCCAAACGGAGTCTTTCACCAACGATGGCACGCTCCAGAAAAACATCATTGCGGAAATTTCCAATCTCTCCCGGAATGATTTCGTAGGGAAGTTCTTCAATTCTCTTTCCCACATAACCATCGATTTCATATGCCATACGCGCAATCTCAGTAAAAATGGAATGGCGAATTTCTCTTATTCTTGTCTCGACTCCTCTCATAGATACCTCCTATTTTTATATAAATATCAATTTATAGTTATCATACTATTTATTTATTATATAAAATTATTCTGTGCATGACAAGATTACAAAATACTTCAAAGCATAGTTTTCTTTTCTGTTCCATATAAATATATTAAAACCTCCTTCATGTTCAGGAGCATTTATGAATAAATCTTCTTTTTATTCTCTTGTCGGCTTCATTCTCTTTCCTCTCATATTGGGAGCTTTATTCGGATTTTTCACAAACGGATCCATGGATACTTATTCTTCTTTTGTTCGTCCTCCATTATCTCCACCGGCTATTCTTTTTCCCATTGTCTGGACAATTTTATATATTGCAATGGGGATTTCCTCCTGGATCATATACAAAAGTCAAGATCCTCTTTCCAAAAAAGCATTGGGTATTTATGGGATACAACTAATCATTAATTTACTTTGGCCCATTTTATTTTTTACATTTCATTTGTATTTTGTTTCTTTTCTCTGGATCGTTCTTCTGATATTTTGTGTTGCACTTATGATTCTTTTGTTTTATCAAATATCGCCTTTTGCCGCTTATCTTCAAATCCCATATTTTTTATGGCTTATTTTTGCCGGGTATCTCAATTTATGCCTTTTCATAATCAATATACGATGATTTTACTCTCTCTAAGCTGGTATACAAAAAGGGATAAATCGCTGGTTTTTCTTCCACTATCTCCAGCAGATTTATCCCTTTGTATCAGGTGAGAAACACTTATTCTTTTGTCACAATCGCTTTTCCTTTCCATCTTCCACTATAATACCGCACCACAGGGACAATACATCCGCATCCCCAGGATAGCGGTGTCGCAATCCAGATACCGACTACACCGATAAGAGATGCCAAAAGATAAGCAAATATTACTCTTCCGGCCAGCTCCGTCATTCCTGCCACCATACAGGTATTCACATCACCTGCACCACGAATGACATTTTGATAGCTTTGCATCACACCACATATCAAATAAGCCACTCCCATAATCGATAAATACTGGGCTCCTATATTCACTGTCTCCGTATTACTTCCCTCACCTAAAAATAAAATCATAAGATTTTTTCCGAACAAAAATGCTATTACTGCAATAGTAACACTGGCAATGGCAGTCATAATCAACGTACTGTGCATGCCCACCCGTATGCGGTCAAAGCGCTTCTGTCCAATATTCTGTCCGGTAAAAACAGAAAGTGCCGTTCCCATAGATACAATAACCTGAATTGCAATATTATCTATTTTTGCTGCTGCAGCATAGGCAGCCATAACTGAAGTTCCAAAAGAATTGATCAATCTTTGTACACTCATACCTCCGATGGAAATCAGACAAGACTGAAATGCCGTGGGAATACCGATACGGAAAATTTTCAAAACCATTGCTTTATCCGGCTTTTTGTTTAATCCATCCAAATGAAATATTTCTTTTTTTCGAAATAAATAAATCAAACAATACAATCCAGAAACATGCTGAGATATAACCGTTGCAAAAGCAGCACCTGCTACTCCCAGTTGAAAGACCACAATGAATAATAGATCCAGTCCGATATTTAATACTGAAGCTACCGCCAATGCATATAGAGATGTTTTTGAATCTCCAAAGCTCCTTAAAATGGCGGCACAGCCATTGTATAATACACTCCCTGCCACAAATAAATACAAAATCCTTAGATAGGATAAGGAATATTCCACAACATTTTCTGGTACAGACAGCAATCTTAGAAAAAACGGACTTCCCACCACACCGATACCGGCCATGACAATTGTCAAAATTCCGGCTACCCAGATCAGTGCAGTTACTGCCCGCCGCATATCAAAAAAACGGGCGGCGCCAAAACACTGTGCCACAATAATCCCAGCGCCATTACACAATCCCATAATTAAGGAAAGCAGAAAAAAGGTAAGATTTCCCGTACTTCCCACTCCAGCCAATGCTTCTTCCCCTAAATAGCGCCCTACAATCATTACATCAATCAGATTATATACCTGTTGAAATATTCCGCCAATTAACAACGGTATGGAAAAGCTCATGATCAGTTTCCATGCTTTTCCTTCCAGCATACTTTTAACCATCGTTTTACATAACCTCGTATTCTTTATTTTATTCAACGAAACATTTTCTCTGTACAGTGTTACTGCTCTCTTTTTTCAACTCAGTCTGAATTTTCTTCCTGTTTTTTTACGCAGTCTTCTGATAGAAACGTTTCGCTTTTCTATTATAGCAACCTGTTTTTTTATTTTCAATGTACATTTTTATTTCGTTCTTTCCTTATTTTCTACATTAATACAAAAAGCTGATCAACGACCTTTCTGCCGATCAGCTTTATTTTATCAAACAAAACGTTTCTCAAACTATCTGTTTTCTATAAATATATGTAATTTTTCTTTCTTCCACTCAAAGCTTTTTCCAATTTTTTTGATGAAGCGAACAATAATACCGGATTAAGTTTTCTCGCTTTATTCGGACAAATAGCAACACATCTCATACAGGAAATACATTTGGATCCATCCGTTTCCCTTGGATCAGAAAGCGGAATTGCCTGTACGGGACACTGAAGAACACAGCGACCGCACTGTATACATTCTTTTCCGCCTTTGGGTTTCAAAGGGATTCCGTTATATTCTTTATACGGTTTATTTCCAGGTACCAGCAGATTCGTTTCTTCCGTTTTTTCAAAAATCGTCTGGTGGATTTTTTCTCCAAAAGCCACAAGTTCCTCTCTGTCTTCTTCATCTGGTCTGCCTGCTCCGTACTGTCGCATAATGGAATGTTCTGCCACCGCTGCCACTGCCGCCTTCACAGAAAAACCATAGGATTCAGTCTCCTCTTTCATTTCAAGAAGCGTATCATCAATATCCCGATTTCCATAAACGGCCACAATCACAGCATTGACCCCGTTTCCTTTCATTTTTTTCAATCGATTCAGCGCCGTCTGTGGTGCCCTTCCTCCATAAGAAGGCATCCCAATGAAACAGACATCTTCCTTTTCAAAATGATACACAGAAAAATCTTCTGTCGGGGAAGTCAAATCAATCTTTTTTATTTCCTGATTTGCTGCTTCATCTTCTTTATTCCATCCGCACACTAACATCTCCATGACTTTTCTTGTTCCGCCTGTCGGACTAAAATCTATAATGTAGGTTGCCATAACTTTCCTCCTTTTAAGTATCGTTCATCCTCCCCCATACAAGTCTTTATCTATTATACTCCCATGAAACTGATACGGCAACTATTTTCCTGTTTCATCTCTGGAAAGAACATCATATCCATCCATATAATGCTACAAATATCGGCATGGTAATAATACAAAGAAGTGTCGTCAAAATATTAATCGCACTGGCATATTCCGGATCTTTCTTAAATATCTGTGCAAACTGTGTAATTGTTGATGCCGCCGGAGTCATGGTTGCCAAAAATGTAATCAGCAATATCTGATCTCCATTTTTTACCAATTCCTCTCCCCCGCTTATTTTGATTAAAACCAATACCAATGCCGGACATACAATCATACGAAGAAACGCAATCAAATAGATTCTTTTATTTCCCACTACTTTTCTCACCGGCATTCCGGCTACCAGCATTCCTGTGATCATCATAGATATAGGACCAATCATTCCACTGACAGATCCCATCGTATCCTGTATAATAACCGGGAACTTCCATCCGCCAAATAAAAGTACAAAACCGATATAGACGGCAATCATATTAGGATTTAACAAAATTTTTTTCCAATCATTTTTTTGTTCCCTGGTAAATAAACACTTTCCATGAGTCCATATAAATATAAGCTGAACAGATAAAAAGGCACTTGTATATATTACCCATTCATCACCAATAACACCAATAACCAAAGGAATAATCAAATTTCCGGCATTTGAATAAATCATAGATGCCAATTCCACTGCATTTAAAGAAAAAAGGCGCTTTCCTATTTCTGCGAGAATTAATAATACTATATGAATAACAAGAGAAACAATAAAAGCTAATAACAGACCATCCCGTACTTCTTTATTAAAATCCACTTGAAATGCTTGTATAATAACGCATGGCATAATCACATACAAAGAAATTTTTGATAATACCAAGCTATCTTCTGACTGAACAATTCTTGTTTTTACGATGACAAAACCCAAAAACATCATCAAAAACAATCCTGCTATTTTTTCCATTAAAAGAACACTTATCATAGTACTCTTTCTCCTCTTTCCGTCAAACCGTATCTCTCCTATTTTGCCTCATTGATATACGCTTCTACATTTCTTTCCACCACAAAAAATGGAGCCGTACCGCTTTTTAGTATCGCTTCATTAAATTTTTTATTATGAAACTGCTCACTCAGAGATTCCTGTGCTTCTTCCTTCATATTTTCAATTTCAAAATATCCCACATAATATGGTTCAAATGCACACGGATTTGCCTGCAGCTGCTTATAAATTTCCTCCAGACTTTCTTCTTCCATAGAAAACCCAAAGGTGTTGATATACTCTTTTAACTCTTCTTCCGACCATCCGTCATAATGTATTCCAATATCCATAAGAACAATCAAACAGTCATTCATCAAATCATTCTCTTTATACAGATCCAATAGATCGGGATCTATCTCCGACAGGTATCTGTTCGCTTCATACTGTGCATATGTGGCATATCCTTCTGCATACGCGTTACTGGTTAGAATTGATTTTTGAAATGGGGTTTCCAGATTTTCGTACATATACGCATATTGATACATATGTCCGGGAAATCCTTCATGTGCGACGGTCTGAAAAGTGGATAATGTGGAAATATCACTTGTCTTTGGATTCACTCGCAGCTGTTTAACGGATTCCCCATCCAACGTAGGAATATTAAAATAGGCAGCTACTCCGGAATCGGAGGCAATTTCTTCATTAATATCTTCAATTACATAATTCAATTGACCCACTTCCGGGAAATCCTCAAACATTTGGTTCTTAATATCATCCATAATTTCATAATAATCGTGATACCCTGTCTCAAGATTAAATTCCTGAGAATTTATATTCTCTATAAGAGATGGTTCCTCCATCATTATGGCGGCAGCATTATTTACATGCTGCTGCAGTTCATCTTCCATCATATTTCTGACATCTTCTACCGATTTATCAGAGCCAACGTTTTGTTTTAAAATCGTTTCAAAATACTCTTTTCCATACTCAAACGCAGCCAGTCCTTCTTCATTGTTGGTACCAGACTGAAATTCGATCATAACCTTTTTTATTTCTTCATATGCCGGAATAACTGATTCAATGAATGCAGTTTTTAACTCCTTTTTATACGCATCCGCTTTACCGGGTTCCAGGTCAAGGGCATCTATTGTTTCATTCATGGATTGAAGAATTGAACTATCTTCTCCCTTTTCCAAAATGGATTCACAATATTCTATGACGCTATCCAAATCCAACATCAGCAGTCCTTTTTCTTCCTGTATCTTTGTATATTCCAATGCGGCATCTACATAGGGTTTCACATCTTTTACCACAATAATAAGATCCTGTACGTCCTTCTCACTTCTCACTTCCCAATCGGTCAACAGTGTGGGAATCTGATAATGGATTCCTGTCATACTGCCAAACAGCGATTCATAATAGTTAAATTTATCATCCATCAGCTGTTCTTCTATCTTCAGTTGCCAGTCATAGCTGTCATAGACATCTTTCTGCTCATCGGTTAATTGATTTCGATCGAATTTTTTCAGTGTATCATGAGAAACCTGTATAGATTGTTTCTCTTTCTCCATTTCCTCTTTTGTAGGACGCATCCCCAGACCTACGTCAATTTGCTCCATATCAATTCCATATTGTTCGGGATTTTGAAGGTAAATATGAGCAGTAGTATAGTCGCTTTCCATATATGTTACAAATTCGCTCTGCAAAAATTCCTCAAATTTTTTCTGTTCCTCCTCTGCACTCCCACATCCCGTAAAAAATATGGAAATTACTCCAACAAGCCCCATCAGATAAAATGTTTTCTTCCAATCTGTTTTCTTTCTCATTCCGTCTGTCAGTTTTTTCCTTTCTGCCAATTTTATTTTTATGCCCTGTTATTTTCATACTTTACAAATACAGAATACTTGTGGGAAAAATGATAGCCCAATTTTTGTGCTAAAGAAAGTGACTTTTCATTATGGGCATCCCAGCTGGCATACCATCCTCTTTTTCTGCATTCTAAAATTAATTTTGCCGCACAGGCATAAGCCAAACCTTGATTTCTATATTCTTTTCTGGTATCAATCTGGATTTCAATTCCGTCCCGATATCTTGTATAAGAAGAGGCACCAGCAACAATAGTAATACCATCATAAATTACATATCCCAATCCCATTTCTTCGTACTGTGCATAATCTAAAAACTGTGATGTCCAATCATGACACCATCCATTTTCCTTGCTGTACGTAAATTCGTCTTTTTCCAGCTTTTTTAGGATAAATGGAGCTTTTAAACTCTTAACAGCTTCTTTTAACTTTTCTTCTGTAAAGACATTGGGCTCCTTTTTTAATGCATATCGCAATTCTCTTCTCCACTGTACTTTTCCGGTTCTTGTTTCTCCCTCTTCTTTTATGGCATTCTCCCATTCTAAGTTTTGCGGTACCAACACTGTCACACCACCTGGTCGTTCCATTTCGTGCTCAATCAATTCTCTGTCCACGTTTCCTGCAAAGAAACAAAAATCCCCCAAAACAGCTTTCGCTGCCGAAATCTTTTCTCCGGATCTGACATATATATCCCCCATCACCTTCTGTAAACAGGACCAAATCATGGTTTCTTCCCATCCTTCAAAAAGAAAAGCCACTTTTTGCGGGTCTTCTATTTTCTCTATCATAGTCTATACCAAACCTTTCTATTCTATCATCAAAAATTTTTCACAGAATCCCATTTATTCCACACCCTGTCTGGCACAAATGTCACAAATGCAGCAATGGTCACAATGCGGTTTGGTTCTGGCAGTACATACATCTCTTCCATGATAAACCAATCGATGACAGAAATCGCTTCCCTCTTCAGGTGGAATCAGTTTCCATAATTCCATTTCCACTTTTTTCGGCTCTTTTATCCCATCCACCAAACCCATACGGTTTACCAAACGAATGCAATGGGTATCCGTAACGATAGCAGGTTTTCCAAACACATCACCCATAATTAAGTTTGCGCTTTTTCTTCCCACTCCCGGCAGTTTAAGAAGTAATTGAAAGTCATCCGGCACTTTACTCCCATATTCATCCCGCAACATTTTCATACATGCATGGATATCTCTCGCCTTACTTCTACCTAATCCGCAGGGACGGACAATTGCTTCAATATCGTCCACATCTGCATCTGCCAAAGAATTGATATCCGGGTACTTTGCGTATAAATCCTGAACCACCACATTTACCCTTGCATCAGTACATTGTGCTGCCAAACGTACACTAACTAAAAGCTTCCACGCATCATTATAATCCAATGTACATCCAGCATCGGGATATTCTTTTTTCAAACGTTCAATTATTTCCAATGCCAATTCTTTTTTTGTCATATTGTTTCCACCTTTCTCTTTTGTCTTCCGTTTCTATACATAAATTGTCTTATTCTGAATTTCAAACAAAAAAGGATATACCAAAATTCTGCCTTATTTATTACAGATCCTTGATACATCCCATTTCTCATTAAAATTTTTTCCATGTATCCTTTACAAATAAAAGAAGCAAAGGGAATATTTCCAAACGTCCGGCCAGCATATCAAAGGTTAAAACCAATTTTGCACCGCCGGAAAAAATTGAGAAGTTTGAAGCTGGTCCCACCAGTTCTAATCCCGGTCCAATATTGTTGAATGTAGCTGCTACCGCTGTGAAATTTGTAATAAGATCATGATTATCAAATGCCAGTAAAAGAATGGAAAAAGAAAAAATCAAAATATAGGTAATCATAAACACATTCGTACTTCTGACCACCTCATGTTCCACCATTTTTCCATCCATTTTAATTTTCTTTACACTTTTCGGATGCAGGAACTGATGCAGTTCTTTATTTACTGTCTTCAACAAAATAACAAAACGTGATACTTTAATACCTCCGCCCGTACTTCCGGCACAAGCTCCCACAAACATCAGCATAACCAAAATGGTTCTGGAAGCCTGAGGCCATATATTAAAATCAGTGGTAGCAAAACCTGTAGTTGTAATAATGGACGCCACCTGAAAGGCCGATTGCTGAAAAGCTTCCGGAATCGTTCCATATAATCCTCTGATGTTCCACGTAATGATTAAAATAGCACAACCGATGATCGCTAAATACCACCAAAGCTCTTCAATTTTAAATGCCTGTTTGGAACGCTTAATAAATAGAAGAAAATACACATTGAAATTTATTCCAAATAATATCATAAATATTGTGACTACCACCTGGATGTATGTTGAATACCCAGCAATGCTATCATTCTTTATCCCAAACCCACCGGTTCCCGCAGTTCCAAATGTGGTTGTCAAAGCGTCAAAGAGCGGCATCTTTCCAAGCAGCAAAAGAATAATCTGCAAAACAGTCATTCCCATATAAATGCCATAGAGAATTTTTGCCGTTGATTTTACCTTCGGCACCAGACGGGTCACCGACGGACCCGGACTTTCTGCTTTCATCAGATTCATATGGGATCCCCCTACTTCAGGCAAAATGGAAAGCAGAAAAACAAGGACTCCCATTCCTCCGATCCAGTGGGTAAAACTTCTCCAGAATAAGATACATTTGGGAAGGCTCTCCACATCCGGTAAAATGCTGGCTCCTGTTGTAGTAAATCCGGATACCGTCTCAAACAACGCATCAATGACATTCGGTATTGTCTTACTAAATAAAAATGGTAACGCTCCCATGATACTCATCACAATCCAGCTAAATGCCACTGTCACAAATCCTTCACGAATATAAAAAACTTTATTGCGTGGTTTTTTATATGCAAAGGGAACCCCTATAAGCAAGCAAATAAAAATGGTCAATAAAAATGCCGTAATTTCACTCTCCTGGTATAGCAACCCTACCAGACAGGAAGGGATCATAAATAATGCCTCTAAAATCAATACCCATCCCAATATATAACCGATGATTCTGTAATTCATGTTCCATTCCTCTTATCTTTTTTGAATATCCTGAATATCCTGCAGTCCCTTCTGCGTTGTAACAACAATAACCGTATCTCCGATTTGTATTCTATCATTTCCTCCAGGAATAATAATCTTTCCCTTTCGGTTAATACAGCAAATCAAAATATTATCCTTGAGATCCAACTGACGAAGTGGTACATCAGTTACAGAAGATACTTCATGCACTGCGAATTCCAATGCTTCCGCTTTCCCATCCAAAATCTGATACAGGGTTTCCACATTACTGCCAATGGAATTCTGCATGGCACGCACATACTGAAGAATATAATCCGCTGTAATATATTTAGGATAGATAACACTTCCGATATCCAGTTTATCAATAATATCATCAAAAGCTATTCGGTTCACCTTTGTCACCAGTTTCGCTTTAGACTGATTTTTCGCAAATAAAGTCAAAATTACATTTTCCTCATCCAAATTTGTAAGAGATACAAAACTTTCCGCCTGTCGCAACCCTTCTTCCAACAACAGTTTTTTATCTGTACCGTCTCCGTTGACAATCATCGCATTGGGCAAAAGTTCACTGAGTGTTTCACATCGATCTTTATTCTGTTCTACAATCCGAACATCTATTTTCATTTCCAGCAGCTGCTTTGCCAGGTAATAGGCAATGGTTCCTCCGCCCACAATCATACAGCTGTTCACCTGATTCGTTTTAACCCCTATGGTTTTAAAAAATAGGCTTCGCCTATTCAACTCCCCTTCCCCTCAATCTTGAGGGGTTAGGGGTTTCTTTTTTTTCATTTTCATGCATAATAGAGTTATGAATATTTTACAAAGAATCTTTACCGACTATTATGAAGAAATTAA
>JAPFDH010000064.1 GCA_026169045.1 Lachnospiraceae bacterium
GACAGCCCACTCGCCTCCCCGTGATTTGTAGTATACCGAGTTCCCTACAAGAAAGATTATAGAAAAAGAATAGGCTCAGAGAAATATTTTCATAAAGTTTTGTGCCTGAGCGAAGCGAAAGGAATGGATATAAAAATGAAAATTGCCGTAAGTTCTTATAGTTTTTCCCAGTATCTTCGTGACGGTCGTCTGACTCAGCTTACTTGCGTGGAAAAGGCCAAAGAGTTGGGCTTTGATGCCATCGAGTTTACTGACCTGACACCGCCAGAAGGGGTCGGCGAGGAAGAGTATGCCCGTCAGATTCGGGAGAAATGTGAGAAAGTTGGATTGCCTGTGTCAAACTATACGATCAGTGCCGATCTTTTAAACCATGCGGATGGAGGAAAAGCGGAAGTAGAGCGTCTGAAAAAGAAGGTTGATGTAGCAGCAATCCTCGGAACAAATTGTATGCGTCATGACGCTGCCTGGGGGTTTTTAGGAGAAGAAAATAAAAGAAATGGCAGGGGCTTTCGAAATGTTGTCGGTCAGCTTGCGGACTGCTGCCGTGAAGTGACGGAATATGCAAAAGAAAGAGGAATCCGAACCATGGTAGAAAATCATGGTCAGTTTGCACAGGAGCCGGATCTTGTGGAATTACTGATTAATACAGTAAACCATCCAAATTTTGGCTGGCTTTGTGATATGGGAAATTTTCTCTGTGCAGATGTAAATCCGGTTGAGGCAGTTGGAAAGGCGGCTCCGTATGCCTTTTATGTCCATGCAAAGGATTTTATTATTAAGAGTGGAAATGAACCAGATCCTGGCCGCGGATTTTTCCAAACCCGTGCAGCAAATTATCTGCGGGGTACAATCGTAGGACACGGTGCAGTTGCGGTAAAGCAATGTCTTAAGATACTGAAAAATGCCGGATACGATGGTTTTATCGGTCTTGAGTTTGAAGGAATTGAGGATTGTATGCTGGGTCTTTCGATTGGCCTTGAAAATATCCGCCGTTATCTTTCTGAAATAGAAGCATGATGTGATAAAAACAAAAATATTGACAAAAAATCCTGCATATGGAATCGTTTTCTAAAAGTTAGATTAAAATTTTAACGATTAGGAGGTTGATTTCGTATGTGGGATTTTTTTATGTATAAAATATGGGAAGAGTGGAAGATTTTGTATAAAAAAACAGTAAGAAAGACAAATTTGTTGTATTGAAATCCATTAAAGAAATGATAAGATGAAACTATGATTTGTTTGTAGGGAAACGGAGTGAGAAAAAAATTCGAGAATTAGGAGGAAATGAAAGCTATGGTTAAAGAAGTATTATGTATGCCGCACAGTCATTTGGACGTTGGTTATACACATCCACAGCCGATGTTGTTAGAACAACAGGTTGATTATATCAATCAGGCTTTGGAATTGATGAAGAAAACGGAAAACTATCCAGAGGAAACAAAATTTCGCTGGACGGTGGAAGGCAGTTATGTATTAGAAAAATGGTTGGAAACGGCTACACAGGAAGAAATGGTAAGAATGAAAAAATATTTGTCAGAGGGGCGGATGTGCCTGACTGCTCTTCCTATGCATACGACACCAGGGGTAAATGCCAGAGAGATGGCATATATGCTTTCTAAGAAGAAGGAACTTGAGCAAATTTTTGATACAAAGATTCACATTGCAATTTCTCATGATGTGGATGGTCAGCCATGGCCGCTTGGACAGATGATGTTAGACAGCGGCATTGATTTTTATCTGACGGGAGTCAATATTCATTTTGGAGGACTTCCGTTTCCCAGACCACTTTTTTTCCGCTGGGAGATGGTGGATGGCAGAAAGTTGGATACTTTTTTGGGAGAGCATTATTCTATGTTCAGTCAAGTAATTCAATCGCGCGATCCATCCACGGGAAATGTGCAGAACGGTTTAAAAGAACATATTACTTGGATGGAACAAAACGGATATCAGAAAGATTATATTTTCCTTACAGCGACAAACCCACCGCAGTACGATAACAATCCGCCGGATTGGAAACTTCCGGATTTAATTCAAAGTTATAATGAAGAAGAACATGAGTATAAGATCCGTTTCGTGACGGCAGAAGAATTGTATGAAAAGTTACTTCAGGAAGAAAAGGAATGCCATTGTGAGGTACCTGTCTATAGAGGAGATTGGACGGATTACTGGAATTTTGGATGTGCCAGTACGGCAAGGGAAACGAGGGTTAACCGTTTGGCAAAGGATACGTTACAGGCAGCAGAATTGCTGGAATGCTATCATTTGGAAAAGAATCTGCATTACGAGAGTATAAAACAGAAATGTCTGGAAAACATTATGCTTTATGATGAGCATACTTGGGGAGCATCTTCTTCGATTGCAAATCCGAAAGGAGCTGAAACGTATTCTCAGTTGGTACATAAATTTGGTATGGCATATACAGCGGCAGATTTATCTGGATATTTGTTAAGTAAACAGATGGAAAAGATGGCAGAAAATCCTTATCAAAGTGATGCGTTAGAAGGGTTGATGTTTGTAAATCCGACGGAAAAAGAGCAGAGAATTGAACTGCTCTATCCAGAAAGATATCGGAATACCGAGCGTCATCTTAGTACAAGAAGAAGTAAAACATTTGTACCATATTTGGAATTGGGAAATGAGATGGAAAATGATGGGATTTTGACTGTGCCTCCATTTACTGTCAAAAAAATGACGTGGGCCGAGCTGGACAAAGTGAAAGAGGATAGTAAGCCATATGTTCACATGTATCACTATGAAAATGGTTGTCTGGAAACACCTTATTATACGATACAAGTTGATATAGAAAGCGGAAAAATTTGGCAGATCCGAGAAAAATCCAGAAATGGGAATCTATTGAACACAGAAAAGTATGGTTTTTTTGAGCCATTAGTAGAGAGAATTGATGAGACAAATCAGGAAAATACAAGAGAGACTCTGTTTGGGGATAGTGTATACTTGAGAAATCATAATATTTCTCAGTGGAATCATAATTGGAAAGCAAAATATATAGGTCTTTCCTTGGATTCCTGGAGTATTGAAGAAAAAGAGTATCAAGTATCCATTGTATGCGAAGGAAGGATGGATGGAATTTCCATAATTCGGCAGAAGATCATTTTTTATACATACCGCCCACAGATTCGCATGGAAGTAGAGATCGACAAACAAGCCGTGGAAAAACCAGAATCCCTCCTGTTTGTGATTCCACTTAATTTAGAAAAAGGATGGAATTGTACGTATGATACAGCAGGGGAGCAGATTTGTTTGGATAAAGAACAATTGGGGAATGTATGCCGCGATTATTTGACTGTCGATACTGCAGTCAGTATGTATGATGCAAAAGTTTGCGTCACACTTTCCTGTCCAGATGCTCCGATGGTACAGGTGGGGAACTTTAATTTTGGTAGAGAGAAGCATTCCATTAAAAGAGAGAAAAATCCTCTTTTGCTTGCATGGCCATTGAATAATTATTGGTCCACAAATTTTATGGCGGATCAAAATGGAAAAATGAAGTTTGCATATGAACTTAATGTACATGATTCATTTTGTGCAGAACAGATGAGAGCAGATGGAATTCAGGCAAAGCAACCAGTAAAAGTTAATGCGCTAGTCCATGCGGTAAATGAAGAAAAGAGGCTTTTGATATGCCAGGGAGAGAGTACAGTGCTTGATATATTTCCGGCAAACGAATCGGGTGCAATGTTGGTTCTTTTAAAAAATCTAAGTAATATAGAGAATACTGTTGTGATTCAATCTAAGATATGGAAAATTCGTGCTGCTGCCTATGTGACACCACAGGAAACAGAGATTGAAAAGTTGTCGATTACAGAGCAAAATATTTTTGTCAAAATGCCGCCCCGTGCATTAAAACTGATTAAACTTTATGTGAAAAGAGAAGAAGTGTAAAAAATATATAATAAATAAAAAGAAAAATAACCGGAAAATTAACCAGATTAGAATGATATTATTTGGTGTTTTTCGGTTATTGTGTGTGGATTGCATAGATATGGTTGAGTGTACAAGCGTGTTTCTAAACAAAGAAAGTTTTTTTCAACATGCAATCAGCAATTCATCTTGCTTTTGTTAGCAGTTTTATTACACAGGATACTTCCAATCTTTTAGAATGTGTCCAGACAATGATTTTCCAAAAGATTAATCCACAATACTGGTTAGGTAGACAAAGCCATCTACCATCCTAATACAGATAATATCAGAACACAAAACTGTATTTTCATGCTCATTTGTGGTATATATTTTTCTGCGATTGGTTCGGAAATGATTTTGTCTTTTACCGGCTGATTTTTGGGGATTTTAGGGGCATCATAGTTTTGCTTTCATTCTTCATAAATACCCTTAATCTTAGCTTTTACTTTTTCAGCAGTTGATAGATAGAACATGCTCCATCTATGCATAATAATCAGAACGGGAAACATCAAGATATTTCATATTCTGGAGACAGAAATCCAGCGTTATGCGTTGAGAGAAATTTCTGGTTTCTCAGTAACTTCGAGATAAATAACATGCATCATTTTTCCAGAATATTATTTGTTTTAGCACATCAATGGCATTGGGTGTGTCTCGTAATATACGGTTTCGATCGTACCATTTTTTCTCTTTATCAGAAGTATTATAGTTGCTGGAGTCAAAGTATTTAATATTTCCTGTTTCATGCTGTTCCTTCTGTTAACGAGAGAATGTTTGATGATTGATTCCAAGATTTGATGCATAATTCTGTAATCCTAAATTTTTGTGAACATGATAACATTGGATTAAATAAGTTTAAATTGTTTATTATAGTTCTTAGCCATAATGAGATCTTCCTTCAAAGCGATATTTACATTGTATCATGAAATGTTCAATTAGAAATTTTTACTTTGTAGTTTTTCAAATATTTGTTACAGTGAGATATTCCTAAAGGACTGCATTGAGGGATATCCACCCCAGTGGTCGCATTGGAAAGGTGTTGTAGTCTCTGTGGTTATGTATTTTCAATTGTTTGGCAAAATCCAAAAAAAATAGGTGTGTTGCATTAAAACGCTCATTGTCTTTTCATGGAACATGTGCATCATCCTATACAAGTAGTAGAATCGTTAGGGATAAAGATATATGAAAGCAGTGTTTCTGTTCAAATTATTCGGAAATACTTGTATTCTGTTTTTTTTTGATATATAATGAGCGTACTAAAAAAGTATACACTTATATACAAAATAGATTGAAATCATCCTTTCTGAATTGCCGGTAAGCGGCAGAAAGGAATTTTTTGTGTCAAGGAGGTTATTATGTTAGATATTAAATTTGTCCGCGAAAATCCGGACATCGTAAGACAGAATATCAAAAATAAATTTCAAGATAGAAAGCTTCCTTTAGTAGATGAAGTATTGGAGCTGGATATCAGAAATCGTGAGATTAAAAAAGAAGTGGAAGCACTTCGTGCTGACAGAAATAAATTGTCTAAACAAATCGGTGCTCTGATGGGACAGGGAAAGAAGGAAGAGGCGGAAGCTGTGAAGGCGCAGGTAGCAGCCAGTGCAGAACGTGTTGCTGCTTTGACGGAGGAAGAAAAAGATGTGGAAGCCAGATTAAAGAAAGCGATGATGGCTATTCCGAATATTATTGATCCATCTGTGCCGATCGGAAAAGACGATAGTGAAAATGTGGAAGTACAGAAATACGGAGAACCGGTGGTTCCGGATTTTGAGATTCCTTATCATGCAGAGATTATGGAACGTTTCAATGGTCTGGATCTGGACAGTGCAAGAAAAGTAGCCGGAAATGGATTTTACTATCTGATGGGAGATATTGCCAGACTCCATTCCGCAGTGATTTCTTATGCAAGAGATTTCATGATTGACCGTGGATTTACCTATTGTGTTCCGCCGTTTATGATCCGCAGTGATGTGGTGACAGGGGTTATGAGTTTTGAGGAAATGGATGCTATGATGTATAAAATCGAAGGAGAAGATTTATATCTCATAGGTACCAGTGAACACTCTATGATCGGTAAATTTATCGATACGATTATACCTTCTGATCAGTTGCCAAAGACACTCACCAGCTATTCTCCATGTTTCCGTAAAGAGAAAGGTGCGCACGGAATTGAAGAGAGAGGTGTATACCGCATTCATCAGTTTGAAAAACAGGAAATGATCGTAGTATGTGAGCCGGAAGATAGTATGATGTGGTTTGATAAGCTGTGGCAGAATACGGTGGATTTATTCCGCAGTCTGGATATTCCGGTTCGTACTCTGGAATGTTGTTCCGGTGATTTGGCCGATCTGAAGGTGAAGTCTGTGGATGTGGAAGCATGGTCTCCGAGACAGAAAAAATACTTTGAAGTAGGAAGCTGTTCCAATCTGGGAGATGCCCAGGCACGTCGTTTAAAAATTCGTGTGGTAGGGGAAAAAGGAAAGTATTTTGCGCATACACTGAATAATACAGTGGTAGCACCACCACGTATGCTGATTGCATTTTTGGAGAATAATCTTCAGGCAGATGGAAGTGTAAGGATTCCCGAAGCGCTTCGCCCATATATGGGTGGAAAGACGGAAATCCGTTAAACAGGAGAAAGGAGCTTTCATGCACAGTTACCTTCGTTCTGTGGGATTTCGCAATGAAATCCGAAAGAAACAATGGAAAGAATATCTGGATCAGTTTATAAAAGAACCGGATTATATGAAGATTATACAGGTTGATGAAGAGAATAACATGGTTCTCTTGTTAAAAGAAGTCGCAAAAGATATGGGAATTGCTATGTGTGGAGAAGAGGATGAAAATGGAACCTTTCATCTGGAATACTATTATCCATATTCGATCAGTCACGTAGTTTCTAGTCAGACAGTTAGTACCTTCAGCAAGCAGGGAGAGAAAGATTCCTATGCAGGTTTATGTGAAGATTACAGAGTGGGTGTTTCTCTTATTTACTATCTGACAAATTTTATGGAAATGCGGGAAATCTTTTCCAGAACAGGAAAACTTCCCAAAGGAAAAGAGGTCTGTTTTACCGGTTTATCGGATTATGGGAAAATTATTCTTCCTATCAGAAAAACAAAACAGCAAATTGAATCAGCAAAAATAGCATCCCAAAAACGTACCAGTATGATTGAATCAGCTCGCAGTGGTGATGCTTCTGCAATGGAAAGTCTGACGTTGGATGAAATGAATCTTTATACCAAACTGAATCGTCAGATTGGAAAATGTGATATGTATACGCTGATTGATTCATTCTTTATGCCTACCGGAGTAGAATGCGATCAGTATTCTATTATGGGAGACATAGAGGAAGTGGAGCTTCTGAATAATTCTGTTACAAATGAACAGATTTATCGAATGCAAGTGGTTACGAATGATGTTCCTGTCTCTGTGGTAATTAATAAAGATGACCTTATGGGAATCCCGGAAAAAGGACGGCGGTTCAAAGGTCAGGTATGGATGATGGGTGAAGCAGTTTTTTCTTAAACAAGAGTGAAAAATAAAATCCCGTCTCAGACATGAATGGAAAACATTTGGTCTGAGGCGGGATTTTTATGAATAGATTTACCTGAAAAATTAGTTAGAACAGATTAGTTAGAACAGATAAGGAAGGACACAGCCGGAGATATATCTGGCAGAATCAGAACAGAGAAAAGCGACCCCGTCGGCAATATCCTGAGGAAGGATTTCTGTTCTGTTTTGGAATAAATCGTTATGTTCACAATGTCCGCAGGCTTCGTTAAAATCAGGTCTGGCATTGACCGGACCGGGACAAATGACATTGACGGTAATACCCATGGAAAATACATCCTTAGCAGCCAGTAAAAGGGCCTGGATTCTGGCAGATTTAGCGGCATTGTAGGAATAAGCCGGAGAAGGAATGTCCAGATTGGATGCAAGACCAATGATGCGTCCAAATCCCCTGCTTTTCATATCTGACAGGATGGGTGGCAGGAGATAGTAAATCGGGGCAACTTCCTGGTACATGTCATGGAGAGCATCTTCCGGTTTCAGATCCGTAAGGGGTTCCGGATGCCAATCGGCTCCGGGGCCAATGATGCAGCAGTCAATTCGTCCGAAACAGTTTCGTGTGGTAGTGATCAGACGGGTGCAGTCTTCCTTTTGAAAGACATCCGCCTGTACTGCGATGGCAGTACCACCCTGTTTTCTGATGTGAGAAACGATGGCATCTGCCTCAGTTTGATTGGTTCGATAATTGATTACAACACAGTAGCCGTTTTTTGCCAAGGTCAATGCAATACTGCGGCCCATACCGGTTCCGCAAGCGCCGGTTATGATAGCGGTACGAAGATCTGATTTCATAGAATCCCTTCTTTCTAAGATATGTTTGAATGATTAATCGCCAACTCCAAAATCTGTTTTCTCATACAGTACTTCCACGGTCGGATCGTCCAGCAGATAGGAATATTTTTTCATAAACCAATCAACTAATACAGGATCCCGTTTGACATCGGTGCTGTTATCAGTAAAAACATTGATTGTACCAAGGGAGAAGTTCTCTTTCAGCATTTTGATATCATAATCGATCATTTCTTTGGTCTGTCCCTTGATACCGACCATAAGACAGGGGGAGTCAAAATAACGGCGTACTTCCTGAGGAGAATGGAAATCGGCATGTTTATTTAAATACTGCTCCCGAAAGGTTTCATCAAAGGTTTCCACACCGATTTTAAAGGTAATGGGAATTCCCATGTAATCTTTCATTTTTTGAAGGTGATGGCGATACATCCAATGGGCTTCAAAAAATAACCGTCGGATATGTTTCTCGTGTACAAGTTTTCGTATAAGAGAGAGAGTCTCTTTTGGAAGTTCAAAACAGCTTCCGGAGTTAATCACTTCCAAGACACCGAATTCTCCGGTGACGCGGGACAGAACTTGTTCATTTAAAGTTAGCATAGATTCTTTATCACGGGAATTATCATCGATATAATCACAGAATCGACATTTCCCCCAGGCACAGGGATAGGCCTTTAAAAGAACGATTTCTCTTTGATTTTTGTTGGTGATCCGGTTATAGCGTTCCATCTTAATCTCCTTTCTTGTCTTTTGCCTGCACATGTCTGGTCTGAATTTGTGCGCGCAGAGAAAGGGGAATGGTGCGCAGTGCGAGTACAGTCGCAAATAATACAATGGTGCGATCAAGATAATCGGTAACAGCCTGAACGATACAGACACTGAGTGTCAGAGGAAGTCCGGTTCCATGAAGAATCTGGACAAGGACTGTGGAACCGGATGATGTAATTCCGCCGAAAAGGATGGCGGTGATTGCAGAGCTGACAAAGGTGCCGGGAATCGAAAGACAGGCGGATAATAAAAAGAAAATCCAGGGTTTCTTTTGTTGCAGGTTTATGTGTAAAAATAAAAATCCGGCAATGAAACCAATAATCATTTGTACAGGAATGTAATAAAAGGCATAAGGATCATTGATACATCCGCTTAAGGTACCGCTGATGATACCCGGAATCATCCCATAAAATGGTCCAAAGAGAGCAGCAGCCAGCATCGTTCCCAGGGAATCCAGATAAATAGGAAGACGAAGCAGGAGTGCAATATTTCCTCCCGCAATATTTAATACAGCAAAAAGAGCAAGAAGACAAATCTGAATCATATTTAATTTTTTCATGGGCGTACCTCCATAATTTGTCTTAACACCGGTTCCATTTGGGAACTATCTTTATGGCAGATACGACCGATAAAGAAACACATAAACCGAAACGCATCGGTGTGTGTCAGAACAATACTGTTTTTCTTCTTTTTCCAGAAATCAAAGGCATCGACAATGGTTTGTCCCATACATAATCCTTCGGTTTCTACCGTTGTATAGGTCAAAAATCCGTGACAGAGACTGCGGTCGATGAAATAGGCAATAGCCAGGGGATCATTGATAACACAACCAATTACCTGTTCCTGTTTCCAATGAAAATCAAAGTAAAAACGGGTGATTCGGCGGATATGTTCTCCAACCTCTGGGGAGATCTGACAGATATATTCCAACAAATTAGGAGTCAGAACGATTTTTCGTGTCACATCCAGACCAACCATATGTATGGGTTTTCCGGATAGCAGAGGATTGGTTTCGAAAGCCTCGTAGACCAACCTGGCGGCATGAGGATCGCACCAATAATTGTATTCGGCTACGGGAGAACAGTTACCATGGCTTTTGTAGTTTCCACCCATGGAAACCAGTTCAGAGAGTCCGCAAAGACTTTCCGGGCAGGTTTGAATCAGCCTTGCAATATTGGTCATGGGACCGAGGGCAATAATGGAAATGAAATCGCCAGAGGAAGCGGCATTTAGAAGTGATTGTGAAAGAAAAGAAACCGCATCCGTGTGGTAAGAAAGATCATCTGGGGATTCGTACCCCGATTCTCCAAGACCATCTTCTCCGTGGGTATCTTCGGCATTGACATATTCCCGAACAAGGGGAAGACGTTCTCCAAGATACACAGGGATATCTGTACGGTTCATCCATTTAAGAATTTTCAGGGCGTTATTTACCCCTTTGTCGGCAGATACATTGCCGCTGACAATGGTAATCCCAAGTACATCCAGTTCGGGGGATGATAAAGCCAGCATGAGTGCCAGCGCATCATCGATACCGGGATCACAGTCGATTATTACTTTTTTTGCATTCATTCTCCAATCTCCTTTTCTTTTTTTTAACGGCAGCTGCTTATCTATCGTGCAGTGCCGTCTGCCACAGCGGGCAGTACGAGATACTTGGTTTTTTATACTGGGAAGTTCACGAACCAGTCCGGTGACATGGCCACCGATTGTATAAATGCACGAGAAAAGTATAACACAGAAAAATGGAAAGAGGAAGAGAAAATATGGTAAAGGGGTTTTGGATAAGTAAAAAATCGGAAAAAATACCATAACAGGTGTCGGATTCTTTCTTTTTAATCAAGTTTCCTTTGTGGATGAATACCTTATTACGCTCCATTTTTTTGTGCCAATTTTAGTATTTTGCTGAAAATAAAAAAGGTACTTATTATATATGCCATCCCAATGATAAAATGGCACTTGCGCTGAAACAAATTTATTTATTATCAGAAAACGGTATTTTAAGGAGGGTTATAATGCCAAAAAATAAAAGGGAAAGTTTGATTTATACGGTGTTAATGTGTTTTACAATGGTACTTTGGATGAGTATTTATAATGTGGCTCTTCAGCATGGAGGACTAACTCTGGAAGTTTTGGGAGCCGCTTGGATGGGATTTCCCATTGCTTATTTGTTTGCCATGCTTTGTGATTGGTTTGCAGTGTCAAAAATAGCAAAAGGATTTGCGTTTCGTTTTCTTGTGAAACCTGGCGTATCCAGTCCGATTAAAATGATTCTTGCTGTTTCCTGCTGTATGGTGGTTCCAATGGTAATCATCATGTCATTATATGGAGCGGCCGAAGCATGTGTACATACGGGAGAGTGGAATCGGATTTTTTTCATTTGGATTAGAAATATTCCGATGAATTTTATTATGGCACTTCCGTTCCAGTTGATTGTGGCAGGACCGCTGGTACGGTTTGTATTCCGGAAGGCATTTCCGGCAGGAAGTATTGTTATGAATGAAAAAGAAATGGGTGTTGGTGTCTGACACGGATAGAAAACAGGAAGACACATTGTCGAGTAAAAGGCAATGTGTCTTCCTGTTTTTTTAAATATTTTTTACGGATTCGATTATGTAATTGGCAGCCACAGAGGCAAAACCATGGTTCAGGCTGGCATTTTGGCTGCTGTGCTCCCAGAGGGTTCCTGTTTGTTTAGCCATTTTCGAAAAGAAGGATTTGCATTCGGAAAGGACCTGATCATATTTGCCATCATTTAGGAGAAGTTCCAGACGCAGATAGTTACCCACGATGGCATTGGATGGAAATACGTCGGGATAGACATGGAAATGATCGCGGTTAGGTCCAAAATGATCCAAAAGGGTCTGATATAAAACAGGATATTCGTCAGGGGAGGCTACACCAAAATAGAAGGCATAGTACTGGCAGGTTTCTGTAGTGTGACCGGTGGGAAGCAGCTGTCCGTCGCAGCGGATGCGGTTGTCCTCAAAAAAGGTTCCGTTAAAAGACTGGGAAGCAATGACAGATTTCATCTGCCGGGCCTGTAGGATCAGAGTCGGATCCTGATACATAGTTCCGGCGGATTCTAGCATAGCAGCATATAGCATATTAGAGGGATAATTCACTCCACAGATAAAATCAGGATCATTACACTTGCTCCATTCAATAAATACCCAACTGTCCAGATTTTCTAATAGTCCGTCTTCGTTCAGATAGCCGGAGAAGAAATGAATCAAATCATAAATTTTCTGTTTGGCCATATCTACAAGAGTACGGTCATTGGTACGTTTCCAAAAGTTATCCAGTTCCAAAACAAACCACATAGCCCAGTTGGGTATATAAATCCCATCGTTGTGATCGGCAGGATAACACATAGGAAGCATTCCCTTTGGCAGGAACGGAGACGGTGGAGAAAGAATATAGTTTTCCAAAAAATTATATTCTACCAGATTTTTTCCTGTAAAAAGAGCTTCCGCACGGGAGGAGAAGTAACTGTCACAGAGCCATCCGGCACGTTCTCTGGACGGGCAGTCTGTTAAAACATCTACCGCATTTTGCGCCAGAGTGTGGCGTGCGGCCTCTATGATAGAATTTAATTCCTTGTCACCTGTGTCAAAAGAAAAGGCATCGGTATCAGGATTTTCATATAACACCATTCCGAAATCAGAAACAGAAAGGTCTCCCTGGGTAACTGCCAGAGCAGCAAAACGGGCTGAGTTGGCTTCAAAGGATAATAATTGATACGTTCCCGGTGCCAGGTGGTATTTGATAACATTGCAACAGGTGTTGCGGAATGGATTCACCTGAGTGCCGCTTTTGTGGACGGTACACACTTCGTCAAATAAAAGATAGAAGGTTGTGTTTGTTTTTACAGAAAGATGAATGCAAAAAAAGCCGGTCAATGTCCGTCCCAGGTCATAGAGCTGATAGGTCATTTCCGATAAACTGGGCAGACAGTCGGCCTTGTGGAAAAGAAAACCGCAGACCTCATCGCTGATACATTCACTTAGAGAATCAAACGGATAACCTTTTAATTTATCTCCGATTTGTGTCAGGCTGCGGTCACGCATGGGGGTAACTGTATCATCTATGGTTATGGTTCCCTGTTCCATATAGTTTTCTGCCCAGATGGTGTTCAGCTTCGGATAGGAGACTCTCCGCTCAAGCAGACAGTTCGGTTTAACTTCTTCTGTAGAAACGCGTGGAAACATATCGCTGCCTTCGCGCAGAAAAACAGAACGACACTGTTTCATATCATAGCTTTCCACAAAGGAACGCTGAAAACTGAAGCGCTGCACATGTGCTATCCGGTCCGTCAGATGAAAGGCAGCAAACTGGGAGGCATCTGCAATCAGGGAGTTGTTTCGCAATAGTTCTGCGGCCAAAAAAGGAAGTTCATCTACAATGTAGTAGGTATTAATGTTGGAAGCAAATACTTCCAAGACCAAACGAACCGTTTTTCCATGATAAGAAGAAAAATCGTAGGAATCTACACGGGAATATCCGTGTGGGGCTCTGGCTGGTCCATAGCCGATAAGAGTACCATTGGCAAAAATACGGTATAAATTGGAAGCTGCCAAGTGCAAGGTATCTCCCTTTTCAGCATTCCATTGATACACAAAAGCCAGTGTGTGGTTTTTTTCAGTGCGCAGTTCTTTATTCCATACTGCTTTCATTCGGCACCTCCTTATTTCTTTTTGCTTATTTTACCACAAGAGTAAAAAAAGAGTACATGTAAAAAAAGGGGAGATTCATGTAGAAAAGTCGTGAAAGAGAACAGAAAATCAGTTAAAAATTTACATTTATTTTGCTGTATTTGTCATTTAAAAAAATCAAAAAGAGATTAGAATGAATCGTATAGAGGATCAATCAGAAAAGAAAGAGAGGAGTAAGGATGAACACAAAATTGACAATGCGTTATCCCACATCCTGGCATCAGGATATGTGGAGAGAAGGCGCACCTTTTGGAAATGGTCTGATTGGAGGCATGGTTTATGGTGGGATTTTCCGGGAAAATATTTTGATCAATCATGCGCTTCTTTGGCGAGGCGGAAGGAATATGGAACTTCCTGATATCAGAGAAACTCTTCCCAAAATCAGGAAACTTTTGGATGAGAAAAGAATAAAAGAAGCAGATACATTAATCCGTGACACCCTTCGTGCCAAAGGATATGGAGGAGATTTTGTTGTTCCGAATCCGGTGGCAGATATTGTGCTGGAAACCCCATCAAAAGATTTATATTCTCAGTATCGCAGAGAAATTGATATGGAAAAGGCGATGGTTACGGTTTCTTGGAAAGAAGGGGAAAGTTTTTACAAAAGAGAGGCATTTGTATCCAGGGCAAATAATAAGATATTTGTTCGCTATAGCTGTCAAAAGGGAACGATTGATACAAAAATTGCCGTTATGCTTCATGATACGGAGACCCTGGGACAGACCGTGATTCCGAATCAGGAAAATTACAGCAAAGAAAATGGTTCTTATTTTGCAGCATATAATGAATCGATTTATCGTCCGGGAGACTATGGAATCTTATGTAAAGTATTTACAGATGGAAGAATGAAGAATGACGGTCCTTATATTTGTGTGGAACATGCGGAAGAAATACTGATGGTTGCAGAAGTGTTTCTTGAAACTGACCGCAAAGAAGGATTTTCCAGATTGGAAAAGTCATTGAACCAGACGTTTGATTTTGAACAGGAATTGGAAAAACATGTAAAGATTCATGCGCCATTGTTTAAGGCAGTCGATTTTTCCATATCGCATACGGATACATCGAATGAAGAGTTATTACTGGAATCCTTTGGGGAATCATCTTCCAATGAACTTCTGGAGAAACTGTATGCCTATGGAAGATATCTCTTCTTATGTTCGACCGATTCTAAAAATACTCTGCCCTGTCATTTGACAGGTCTTTTCAATGGTACATATCAGTGCTTTTGGGCATTTAATATGTACAATGTAAATTTTGAGATGATTTACTGGCAGGCTTTGACGGGAAATCTGCCTGAATTTTTAAGGCTGGCATTGGATTATACGGAAGCCATGATCCCGGATCTAAGAGAGAATGCAAGAAAAATATTTGGGTGTAGAGGAATTTTGATCAATTCGGTTAATGCCCCGGACTCGGGACTGTATAAATGCCTTGCCAACCATATTGTAAACTGGACGGGAGGAGCAGCATGGTTTGCTCAGCATTTCTATGATTATTTCCGTTTTACCAACGATCTCGATTATCTGAAAGAGCATGCGATGCCGTTCATGTATGAAACTGCGCTGTTTTATGAGGACTTTGCGGTAGAAAATGAAGACGGGTATTATGATCTGTATCCGTCTGTATCTCCTGAAAATTCAGCCTCCAACGTAGTACAAAATCTGGGAACCGGAAATGTGGAAACCAGCAAAAACGCCACGATGGAATTTGCTCTCTTAAAAGAACTGTTGACCAATCTTTTGGAAGCAAACCGGCTGACCGGATTATTCGGTGAAAAAGTGGAAACATGGAAGATGATGCTGACCAAAATTCGTCCATATAGTATTAATGAAGACGGTGCTGTCAAAGAATGGAATGATCCTTATTATAAGGACAATTACTGCCATAGACATCACAGCCATTTGTACCCTGTTTTTCCGGGATGCGAAATCACAAGAGAGCATCCGCTGTTTCCGGCTTTTGAAAAAGCAGAAGATTTAAGACTGAAATTCGGACTATCCGACCAATCCAGCTGGTCCATGGTATTTATGGCAGGAATCGCAGCCAGAATGGGACGGAGTGAAATTGCGCTAAAGGTGATTGATACCATTGGAAGAACCTGTTTGATGAATAACTTTTTTACTGTCCATAATGATTGGAGAAGGATGGGACCCATAGCATGTGCAGATTTTCGGATGGCACCATTTCAGATAGACGGAAACATAGGCATTCCCGGGGTGATCAATGAAATGCTTTTGCAGTCCCAGCAAAGCAGCTATGAACAAAGCCGTTTGATTCTTTTTCCTGCTTTGCCAGAACGATGGAAACAGTCTGGCGGTCATATCTGTGGTTTACTGGCCAGAGGGGGAATTCTCTGCGACCTGTATTGGAATCAGGAAGGCGGTTATGCGTATCTTCGCAGTGATAAGGAGCAAAAGGCGGAACTTACGTTGGGAGACGGTATGTTCTTTTCCGACGGAAACAAGAAAAAACAGGTAATTGTTTGCGGGGAATTACAAATCACATTTCGGTTTTCACATAACAAAATATCCCATTTAATTTAAACGTTTTATTTCCGTTTAAAACGAACTGTGCAGACGAAACTGAAGGGGTGTGATGGTGTGATATTTTTTAAAACATGTGATATAATTTTTTGTATTTTGAAATCCAACCTGCTGTGAAATCTCAGAAATGCTCAGTTCAGTTTGCAAAAGCAGGCGTTTGGATTGATTAATCCGAAGAAAATTCAGATATTGATATGGCGTATTTCCGGTTGCTTTTTGAAATAAGCGAATAAAATGATATTTGCTGAGCTGGCTGACATGAGCCAGCTCAGCAACTGTAAGGGCTCTGTTGTAATATTTCATCATATAATCAATTGCCCGCTGAATATCTTCTTGATGAGCCTGAACCTTTTCTATAAAAACATTTTGATCCAATAAGGTAATTATTTCACAGAAGAGGTGATGCATTAATTCGGAGATTTTCATTTCTGCTCGCTTTGAAAAGTGTTTTGAGCATGTCAGTAAATTTTGATAGTATTTTAGAAAGTCAAAGGATGTACCCAGGGTCAATGACTGGAATCCCCCTGAGTATAACAATTCCGTAAAAACACCGGCAGATACGCCGTTAAAGTGAATCCAATAAAAATCCCACAGATCTTCTTCGCAGGCATAATATTGGTATTGACGACAGTCAATAACAGCAAGTTGGTTCGAGGATAAGGAAATGGTTTGCCCCTGATAAATGAGCTTGCCTTTGCCGCCAATGGTGTACAAGAGCAGGTATTCGGGGTGATCCTGACGTTCTGTAAAATAGGTATTGTCACAAACGAAATGTCCAAAGCTATTGACGAAAAAGGGCATACTTTGCGCTATAGGCTGATTCGTAACCATATATGCCTGAATTTTTGATGTTTTCCCCATATTATAATTGGACAGCATAGTGTTGTTCCTCCTTTTACAAAATAAGCGGAATACTTTATTTTTAAGTATAACGTATTAGTTATATAAAAGCAATAATCGTAAATTTTTTGGCTATTTTAGGGATTGTAATTTTAATAAGAACAACTATAATAGATGAAAAAATTGACTGATTATTCATTACTTTTTTATGAGATAAAGATCGTATAAAAATCTGTCGGCAACTTTTATTATGTAAAGCAATTTAAAGGAGTGGAAAAAGATGAACTATAGGGAGAACATTAATGCCATCTTACATTATGAGAAATTTGACAAAATGCCAATCGTATCATTTGGATATTGGAGAGAGACGCTTGAGAAATGGGCACAGGAAGGTCATATTACCCAGGAAGAAGCAAAGGGATATGCACGCTATGGCGATAATTCGGAAGCTGACAAAACCGTCATGCAGAAATTAGGTTTTGACTTCAACTGGAACTCTTGTGTGGGCGTTAATCCTCAGCTTTATCCTGCATTTGAAAGAAAAGTGTTAGAGGAGCATTCGGATGGAAGCCTGACTGTACGGGACGGACAGGGACTGATTGTTTTGGAAAAGCCGGGGGTCGTATCAATACCTGCTGAAATCGGAACTTCTTTGACGGATCGTAAGGTTTGGGAAGAGGAATATCTTCCGAAACTGCAATGGTCAGAAGACCGGGTGCGCACAGAATATCTAAAAAATTTTTCTGACACGTCAAAGAGAGAAATTCCAATCGGACTGCATTGCGGTTCATTGATCGGATATATGCGAAATTTATTGGGTGTTGAGCAACTCAGTTATCTGTATGTGGATGATGAAGACTTATATAAGGAAATTGTGGATACATTGGCTGGGCTTTGCTATCGCTGTGTCAAAGCCGCACTGGAAAGCGGTGCCAAGTTTGATTATGCCCACTTCTGGGAGGATATTTGTTACAAGAACGGACCGCTGGTATCCCCGTATGTGTTTGAGGATTATGTGGCTCCTCATTATAAAAAAATAACTGAGCTGCTGCAGCAATACGGAGTGGATATTGTGTCAGTAGACTGCGATGGTTGCATTGATACACTGCTTCCAATTTGGCTGAAAAACGGAGTTAATACCATGTTCCCCATCGAAGTGGGTACCTGGAATGCAAGTATTGCGCCATGGCGTGAAAAATACGGGAAAGAGCTGCGTGGCGTAGGTGGTATGAATAAGACGGTATTTGCCAGAGATTACGCTGCTATCGATGCAGAAATTGAACGTTTAAAGCCATTGATTGCACTAGGCGGATATATTCCCTGCCCGGATCACCGAATTGCGCCGGACGCAAAATTTGAAAATGTTCAGTATTACTGTGAGCAGCTGAGAAAAATAGTAATCTGATTTTAAAGAGGAAATTTGCGGGGACACTGGTTCCTTTGATGCATAGTATATATTGTGCGTAAGCATAGTATAACTGATAAGGAGAGATTGTGTTATGGGAATGCCAGTGATTACACCAAGTACAACCACCAGATCGCAAGCTGTTACAGATATTATAGAATCCGTTGCTTTGGAAGAAACGGCTCTTTCTCATATTTTGAATGCTGAAGGAGAGAAAATTCAAAAAGTCGTAGCCATGGAAGGTGTCACTCCTGAAATATTGTTGGCAACGAATAAATCGGTAGAATCTATGGTGAATGCTGTGTCTAAATTGGAGATGATTCTGCATTCGAAATTAGCTACTTTTGAAAATTGTCTGTGTGAAAAAGAGGAACCGGTTGAATAGCAACGATGAGAAACACGCTTTGCGAGTTTCTCACGTTCGCGGACAGTCGCCGTATGCGTGTGTAAACATCCGCACACGGCTCGTTGTCTGCGCGTAAATAAAATAGGACTTCAAAACGAAGTCCTATTTTTATGCAGAACATTGGCAGAAGATGTTGCATAAAATATAGAGCGGACAATGTGTCTGATTATTTAATCTGGGAGGATTTTTTATGGCAGTTAATTTCGGTTTGGCAAATGAATACAATGTATTTGTATTTGATAATATGAATCTTAGCAACACAGATGCAGAAGGGCGAGTGGCGGTTGGTGGAAATGCAACGCTAAGTAATTATGGAGTCGGTGCAGGTATTATTCCGTTACCGCCTGCTGGAACCGATCCTTCTTTTGTAGTAAATGGAGACATTAATGTATCAGCAGGTTCCAATGCAAGTGGAAATACGATAATCAATCCAACGAGCAATGTGATTAGTTATACAATGGGAAATCCCAATGGTTCTTTCATCACAGGAACCCCCATAGATTTTATAGAAGCAAAGCGGTATTTGACGTGTGCGTCGCAGTTTTGGAGTACGTTGCAGCCAAATGGAAGCGGAGAGGTCATATTCAATCAGTTAAACCTGACCGGTACCGATGAGGTATTAAATATATTCAATTTTGATGCATCTGATATTTATAATACAGGAATTGCATTAAATCAGCTAAACGGAATTAATATCATTGCACCAGTTGATGCCACTATTTTAATTAATGTACTGGGAACGAACATTCTGTATGGAAGTTATCAGATTTTTAGAAACGGTGTGGCAGCATCCAGAGAAAATGCGAGAAAAATAGTATGGAACTATCCGGAAGCATTGACATGGTCTAACAGTACAACCGCAATTTACGGTTCCGTATTGGCACCATTTGCTGCAGCGACAACGACATTCAGCCAGATTAACGGAAATATTATTTTTGAGAGTTTTGTGGGGAATGCAGAGAGCCATAATGAATTATTCATAGGTGAATTGCCGGATCCCACCGAATGTTTCTTAACTACCAGTACAACAACAAGCACGACAGCAAGCAGTACGACAAGCACATCGACAAGCACGACAGCAAGCAGTACGACAAGTACATCGACAAGCACGACAGCAAGCAGTACGATAAGTACATCGACGACTACGACAGCAAGCAGCACAACAAGTACTACAACGACTACGTCTACCACGTCAACCAGTACCACTACCACTGCGGTACCGCATCGTTGTCAGGCTATTCATGATTTAATGGAATCAGTGGCATTGCAGCAGGCAGCATTAGCTCATATTTTAAATGCTGAGGGAGAAAAATTACAGAAAGTAGTATCTACAGAAGACGTAACGGTGGATCAAATACTGGTAACAAATAAATCGGTGGAATCGATGGTGAATTCCATTTCTGATTTGGAGATAATTTTGAAAAGTAAGTTGGATCTATTTGGGGATTGTATCTGTAGGTGTAACAAGTAAATTATTTTTCGGGCGTGAAGCTTATGTGGCGTGCAAACACGCCCGAAAAAACTGTTAAATAAGAGGTAACAGTTCAGCCATAGGGCTGTAACGGAAGAGAAAATTATGCTTGCATAATTTTTCGACCGGTCAGACCTATGAGTTGAACGCCTGTAAATGAGTAAAACAGTGGCGACAGCCACAATAAGCACGCAGTGCGGTTTTACGAATGGCGCGGGCTGAACTGTTACAATAAGAGGTGTATATGAAAGTTGCCATATTGACGATGTTTTGTGGATTATCAACAACGTATTCTCTGGTAAATGTAGTGGCTGATCAGATTAATATGTTACTGCTGTCTGATATAAAAATAAAAGTACTGGTCAGTGAAACCTGTCCGGATGCTGAGCGAACGGGAGTGTTTTGTGATAAAAGAATTGAATGGGTAAAGGTTAAGAATACGTATCAAAATAAAATAATACAATGGTATGATTATTCCAATGCGACGGGACGTGTACATGATACATTTTATGAAGAAGCGGATAGTATTGCTTTGGATCTCATAAAGCATTTAAAGGATGTTGATGTATGTATGATGCATGACATTTTGTATCAGGGGTGGCATTTGGTGCATAATATTGCTGTCAGAAAGGCACAAAAAGAATTACCAAATGTGAAGTTTTTAGCTTTTACCCATTCTTTTCCGGTCAATCGTCCTCTGACTGTGGAGTATCCGTTTTCGGCAAGATTTTCCGATATGCCCAAAACGAAATTTATTTATCCTACGTATTCGGGTATTCCTGCTTTGGCAAAACAGTATGATATTCCGGAGGGAAGATGTGCAGTAGTATATAACACGATTCCATTGTTGGAATCAATGAGCAATGAAATTCGAACAGTAGCGAAACATATCGATTTAATGTCGGCAGAAATTTTAATTGTTTATCCGGCAAGGTTGACGACGGGAAAAAAATTTGAGAAAGTTGCCGCCATGGCAGGAGCAATAAAAACAAAAACGGAGAAAAACACAAAAGTAATTTTCTGTGATTTTCCCAGTGCCGATATTTCAGGATTGGTTTACAAAAAAATAATACGAATGGAAGGAAAAAAATACGGATTGGATGACAGTGATTTATTATTCACTTCGGATGTGGGATATCCGGAGGGCTTTCCCAGACAGGGGGTTTTGGATTTATTTACATTATCCAATCTGTTTTTATGCCCTTCTTTTTCAGAATCCTTTGGATTAACCGTGCTGGAGGCAGGAAGCAGAGGCAATTTTCTGGTTTTGAATGAAGCAGTTCCAGCATTGAAGGAGTTGGGAATGAGTCTTGGGGCGTATTTTATGCGTTGGGATGCACGAAATTTTGGATATGATACATATGAAAAATATAATCCATCAGAACGGGAATATTATGAAGAACATGGGAATATAATTGTAAATTTAATGAGAGAAGACAGAAGCCTAAATGCAAAAACGATTATCAGAAATAAATATAATCCTGAATGGATCAGTAAAAATCAATTGCTGCCTTTGTTGGAATAAACAGATAACCATTGTGTGTATAGGAACATAATGGTATGTTGGATTAGAAAGCAGCAAGGCTAACGATAAACATGGTTAGTCTTGCTGCTTTTTTGTCATATAGAAGAGTAAAAGATATGCTGTTTTTTGTATTTCATATTATGAAAAAGCATGATTTCTTGTTATACTATAGTTAAGAAATTTTCTAAAGAAAAGAGGTCATGGTATGGAAATGAAAGTAAATACGAAAAAGAACGTTGTGATTCCACGGAATCCACAAATACTTACTCCTATTCGTCAAATGGATGAGCGCCTTGTTTCCTACAATATTGAAATGACAGAAGTAACCGGAGGAACGTTTTGGAAAGCATATACGCCGGAACAGATTGCAGGAACAAAAGAATTTCCTCCGATTAGAGATCTGACGGATGTCACGGAGATGGCAAGTCTTATGCAGTATTATTCCCCCATTGATCTTTATAATCGGAAACTCAGAAAGCTGTCAAAAGAACTTGGCCCGGTATGGATTCGGGTTTCAGGATCATGGGCAACAAAGACATATTATGATTTCGAGGGAACAACCGGAGGAATTGCGCCACAAGGATATCAGAGTGTGTTGACAGCAAAACAGTGGAAAGGTGTACTGGATTTTGTAAAGGATGTGGGAGGAAAACTACTGGTTTCTGTCAGCAATTGTGAAGGTGATCATCCGGATGGTGGATCTTTGGACTTATCACAGGCGAAAAAAATATTTGAATTCAGCAATAACTATGGTGTGGCAATTGATGCAGTGGAGTTTATGAATGAACCAAATATGTTAGAAATCTCGGGAGCACCTGCGGGTTATACTCCGGCTGATTATGGGAGAGATCAGGATATTCTGTATCGTTGGGTTCGCGAAAATTATCCGAAATGTCTGCTTGTAGGTCCCTGTACAACAGGGGATCCGTCTGTGGGAGAAATGGGAGCTGGAATTGGCAGTATTGTGAAATCTTGTACAACAAAGGAATTGTTGGAAAATACAGAGATAAAGCTGGATGTATTCAGTTATCATTGTTATAATGGGGTATCCGAACGGCTTGCATCTGTTATGCCTAAGGCGCATTGGGCAAGTGAATTGGCACATACAGATGAATATCTGGCTGTTGCCGGTGATTATGCAAAAAAATACGCTGTTTTACGAGATCAGTATGTTCGAGATGGACAAATGTGGGTAACCGAATCCGGTGATGCCGGCGGAGGTGGTAATACTTGGGCTTCCACTTATTTGGATGTGCTTCGTACTTTGAACGAATTGGGAAGTTTTGCTCAGATTACAGACGGAGTGATTTTCCATAATACATTGGCTTCTTCCGATTACGGTTTTCTACACCATGCCACATTTGATCCCCGTCCCAATTATTTTGCTGTTTTGCTTTGGAATCGGTTGATGGGAAGTACCGTGTATGACTGCAGGGATTATCATGAAGAAGGGATGCATGTTTATTGTCATTCTCGCAAAGATGCAGTGCAGGGAATGGTATATCTGATAATTAATAATTCATTGAGTGATACGTTGACTGTGAACTTGCCAAAAGAGGCGGATAGTTATGTCTTGTGTGCCAATCCGGTACGTTCCGGAGTCATGTTGTTAAATGATAAGGAACTGAAACTATCAGAAGCAGGGGACCTTCCCGATCTGTCTCCTGTAACAAAACCGGCGGGACTAATTACATTGAATCCGGCAAGCTGTGCCTTTTTCGTTTTGTGATTTGTTTTTTTTAAACACCGATTGCAATTGCTTTACAGAAGTTAGAAATGGTTAGTAATTGTTTGCAAAATCATAAAAATGGCATTGGAAGGGTAGGATCCAATGCCATTTTTTAATTGTCGCTATTTATTATACAGATAAGCGCCAAAATATGTAACGGTGTCTTTGCCGTTTATATATTTCATACCACATACTTCTGCAAGCTGGGAAACCTGCATGCAGTATGCCTCAAGCGAGGAAATAGCTTTTTCAGGGAAACGGCACGGCTCATCATGTAGTTTTGCGCACTGCTTGCATATATTACAGCCGCCTGCAGTCAGCTCAAGATATTCGAGTGTATTTTCCGCTACAATACCTCTGAATGTTTCGCTGAGCTTTGCGTGGCGATTTGAGGCAGCCTGCATCCCCTCAAAGTCAAAGGAGTCCTCAAGTTCGCTTACTGTCTGAAAGACAAGTGCATATTTATATTTTTTGGCGCGTTCAATAAGTTCATCCGGCTCTCCGACACATGGGGGGCATGCCCAGTTTTTCCCGTACTGTCCGCAGTAATTCATTGCACAGTAATCACGTAGCGTTTTGTCAAATGGAATTTGAGATGTTTCGATTATGGCGGCTTTATATGCTCCAGCCTGTAAAAGTGTTTCGATAAACTCTTTCATAAAGTTAATCACCTTCCTTAAGGCTTAGTTTAGCACATCATTTTAAGATACGCTATAAGAATAATAAAAACTTTTCAAAATGCATTGAATATAAAAAAAATTGAATTATAATACACTCATATAGTGAATTCTTTAGGGAGGTAAAGGTGTGAAAACAAAAATATTTTCGGCTTCTGATAAAATGGAGATAAAAATTTCTCCAGATGCATCAGAGCAGGAGAAATACGCTGCATCAGAACTTGAGTATTATCTTGAGCTTATGACATCAAGTTTATTTAAAGTGGTGGAGGAAAGTTCGACACACGTCATAGCGATAGGAAAAGCGTGTTGTGAGTATGGAGTCTTGTTTTCTGGCGAGGACGACGAATTTATTATTAAAACAGTCGATGAAAACATTTGTATAGCTGGAGGAAAAAGAGGCGTAATTTACGGCGTTTATGAATTTTTGGAAAAGCTGGGTTGCCGTTTTTTTACAGCTTCATGTGAAAAAGTTCCGTTTGTAAAAGAGATTGAAATCGAAAAACTTGACGAAACACACTCGCCCGACTTTATTTATCGTGAACACAACTACTTTGAACCTGTCAGATACACAAAGTTTGCCGTTAAATCAAGGCTTAACGGAAAAAGTCATGTAATAAGCGAAAAACGTGGTGGACATATCGACTATTCATGGTTTGTGCATTCATTTGAAAATATTATATCGCCTCAGGAATATGCCGAAACTCACCCTGAATATTTTGCAATGGATCAAAACGGTGTAAGGCAGACAGAACCGCATAAAAATCAGCTTTGCTTAAGTAATCCTGAACTTATTTCAATAGCGTGTGAGAAAATAAGAAAGAATCTAAGAGAAAACCCAAACGCTCAAATAATCTCAATTTCGCAAAATGACTGGATTTTAGAGTGCCACTGTCCAGAGTGTCGAAGGATAAACGAAGAAGAAGGCTCACCTGCCGGGACGCTTATCCGTTTTGTAAACGCTGTGGCGGAAAAACTTGAAAGTGAGTTTCCGAATGTCATATTTGACACGCTTGCGTATCAGTACACCAGAAGTACGCCGAAGATAACGAGACCAAGACATAACGTGTGTGTAAGGTTATGCTCAATAGAATGCTGTTTCCTTCATCCGTTTGAGAAGTGTAACGGCGATGAATGCAAATCGTTTGTAAACGATATCGAAGACTGGCATAAGACAGGAGCGCATCTCTATATATGGGATTACACAACATGTTTTAACTTCTATCCAACACCCCATCCAAACTGGCGTTCACTTCAGGAAAATATGAAGTTGTTTAAGAAAAACGGTGCAGTCGGAGTTTTTGAACAGGCAAATGGCGCAAGTCATGGATCAAGTGATCTCAATGAGCTTAGAGCATATATTATTTCAAAGCTCTTGTGGGACTGCAACACTGACGTAAAACGCCATATAGAGGAGTTTACTGACTGCTATTACGGCAAAGCGGGAAAATATATACGCGAATACATAAATACTCTCTGTGATATTGCAGAAAAAGAGGGCGAGCATGTAGGTTTTAATGATTACCCAACACATATGTTTTTAAACGAAGAATACTTAGCTGAGTATGAGAAAATCTTTGATAACGCCAAAGAGGCGGTTAAGGCTTCTTCCCTTCATTTATATCGTGTAGAACGAGCATTTTTGTCGATAAGATATGTCAGACTTTTCAGAAAAATATTAATTAAAAAAGAATGTCCACAAAGAGAACTTAACGAATTTTTTAACGACTGGCAGAATTTCGGATTTACTAGAATGGAGGAGTGGTGCTCCCCGCAGACGACTCATACAGCGCTTTTGCGAGGACTTCCGATGGGTTCCAAACTATATAGCTTCTGGGCTGAAGAGGGAGCAGAGGAGTTGTAATCTGCGTTAAAGAACACATCAATTATTTTAAATTTATAACAAAAGTACAGAGCCGCCTTTGCAATTAAAAAAGGTGGCTCATTTTTAAGTAAGGTAGTCTAACAATATCGATATTAGTGCTCTGTATAAGTTGAGCAATATAAGGCGATAGGAACGAATATTGAACTTAAGCAATCAGATGAAATGTGAAAGAAAGATTTTGTCTGTAATCTGGTTGATGGTATTGGATAAAATTTTAAGTTAATACACAGGGAACTGATTTATCCGTGATCATGCGATACAATTCATAATAACACTAATCATCATTTCTTTTTCGTCCGGTTTTGATTCTGCTATCATAATGGTTAAAGCTACCAGTGTATGATCATCGATCAATTTTTCCCCATCTTTTAACAATACACCATTTTTATCTAAAAAATATAAGAAGATAGTTGCGGCAATCCGTTTATTTCCATCGGAAAAGCTATGGTTTTTTGTAATAAAATATAAAAGATTTGCTGCCTTTTCTTCTAAAGAGGGATAGACATCTTCTCCGTCGAAGCTCTGATAAATATTTCCGATGCTGCCTTTAAAAGAGTCATCCTTTTCATTTCCGAAAACATCGGAATCAGCATTATATTTCATTGTATCTATAAGGTTTCGGCATTCCTCATAGGATAACACATAAATCGCTTTATTTCCGGATGGACGCTTCATAGTCTGATGATCATAATCATCCAATAAATCCAACGCAAAACGATATTTTTCAATAACCGACAGCACTTGCTTTGCATCAGAACTATTTTTCGTCCGTTTTATAATCCGTATGATCTCTCCAAGTTGTGTCATACGATTATGATTGACCGCATATCCTTGTAAGATATATTGTTTGAGGACCGAATTGGCCCATTTGCGAAAAGCTATGCCTCTTTTTGATTTTACACGATATCCTACGGAAATGATCATATCTAAATTATAGTATTCGATATCTCGTGTAACTTGTCTGTTGCCCTCGTTTTGAACTGTCATAAATTTTGCGACAGTTGAATGATCCAATTCTTCCTTTAATGCATTTCCAATATGCCTTCCTATCGTTTTGACATCTCTGTCGAATAATTCAGCCATCTGATTGCGATTCAGCCATACCGTGTCCTGATCCGGGGATATTGGAACTTCTAATTTTATATTATCATCTTCGAATAAAATGATTTTGTGTTTTTCAGTATACATCATAGATTTGTTTCTCCTAGATTCTCTCTTATCCGTTGTTGATTTTTATTATACTTCTATATTTAAAACACGTCTATCTTTTTTGGAATCGGATTTGCACCTCCGATTTGACATTTGGAAGTACCGTATTCCTCATAAAAATTTCCTTAAAATTTTATATCTAATTTTCAATTATCCGCATAAACACTATACTTTTAAGCATTTTGAAATATAAGAAAACACTCATTTTACCACGAATTTACCACGATTGAACGAGCCTTGATATGACGATAGGAATTTGAAAAGGACAC
>JAPFDH010000129.1 GCA_026169045.1 Lachnospiraceae bacterium
AACATGTTCAGCAGCCCAAGTCATTTCGCTGCTCTGCTCTGTGAATTTGGAAGCAGGAGCTTTACAGATTGGACAAAATTCCGGAGCGCTTTCTCCTTCATGTACATAACCACAAACCTGACAGACAAATTTTTTCATAATGTTTATCTCCTTTATCAATATTTTTTGAGGATATCTCAGATGATATCAAGATATCGTAACTTGCAAAAGTAAAATAGTAATCATTACTGATATTAAAATATCATGTCCAAATGAATTTGTCAAGAGATATTTTATATTAAGAAATTTTTTATTAAGAAATTTTTTTATTCTTGTAATCGGTGGATTCCATACAGGATTTGCAGATTCCATAGAAGCAAATGGAATGGCTGTCAATGTGCCCGTCAAATTGTTTTTGGGCCTGTTGATCCAGTTGGAAATCCGTAGGCATGGAAATATCCTGGACACATCCGCACTGACGGCAATAAAAATGGTAGTGTGGCATGGTGTTTGGATCAAAATGATCCGAATTATCACCGCAGTTAATTTTAGCAATTTCTCCGAGAGAAGCTAAAAGAGAAAGATTGCGATATACCGTTCCCAAACTGATATTGGGAAATTCCTTTTTAATATTTACATAAACAGTATCAGCAGTGGGATGATCCGTACGGTTCATCAAAAAGCGTTTGATAGCTTCGCGCTGTCGGCTGTATTTCAGCATGGAGTACCTCCTTGATAATAGTTTCAAATCATATATATTCATGGGTTATTGAATAATAATAATAATTGTTACTAATAATTTTACAAGAATAAACTAAAATTTGTCAAGGGAAAAATTGCTGAGATTTAAACTAAAAAATAATTATAATTATTAATTTTTTGTGAAGAACAGCCATTTTATTTTAAGATATGGTATAATATACGCGAACACAAGGAATCAAGAGGCGAAAAGCGTCATTTGATTTCTGTGCGTGAACCATGATAGAGTGAATCGGAATCATGGTATAATATAAATGATACAGGTTCATAGAAAAGACGTGGTTGGATTCTACGGGTTTGTATGAAAGCTGGGAGAAATAAAAAAAGAAATGGAAGGACATTAAAGGAGTTAGAAAAATGGCACTACCAAAGAAATACGAAGCAATCGATGAATGGAAAACGCTGATGTTTCTATATGATTCTGCTTTACGTGAAATCAGTACAAAGATAGAGATACTAAATAATGAATTTTTACATGTACATAATTATAATCCCATTGAACATGTGAAATCGAGAATAAAATCGGCAGAAAGTATCGTGAAAAAATTAAAACGGGATGGTCATGAAGCGACTGTGGATAATATGGTAAAGTATTTAAATGATATTGCCGGTATAAGAATTATCTGTTCCTTTACGTCGGATATTTATAAAATTGCAGATATGATCAGCAATCAAAGTGATGTTAAGGTGTTGATGATTAAGAATTATATAGCAAATCCGAAACCCAATGGATATAAAAGCTATCATATGGTTGTCTCCATTCCTATTTTTTTGTCAGATGGACCTGTGGATACAAAGGTGGAAATACAGATTCGTACCATTGCCATGGATTTCTGGGCAAGTCTGGAACATAAAATTTATTATAAGTTTGAAGGAAAGGCTCCGTCTTATATCAGTGAAGAATTAAAAGAGTGTGCGGATATGGTAAATATGCTGGATGAGAGAATGCTATCCCTGAATGAAGCCATTAAAGCATTGGAGGAGAAAGCCAAGGAAGAGAGAGAAGCGGAGGAAAAGAGAGCAGCAGAGCAGGAAGAAAATATTGATTAATGAATAAAAAATGCCGTAACATGTAGATTCAGAAACCCAATTTCCCGTAGGAATGGTATTTTTGAAACGTGTTACGGCATTTTTATATTTATATGGAAGATTTCTGTGCTTAAAATTCTTTGTCCAACATACTGTCGTCTGCTTCCACATCTTCCATTTGCTTTTGAAGCGTTTTTTCCTGTTCTGCGGATAATTCGGAATTGAGATCCATGTAAATGATAAATATATCACTCAGGGATTTATGGGTTTCCTCAGCGATTTTTTCCATTTCAGGACGCAATGCTTCCAACTGTGTGCTGATCGGAGTTTTTTGCGGGTCAATATCAGAGAGAACCTGATCGGCGTATGCGTTGAGGCGTTCTACAATTTTGATTTTTTGATCTCTTGTCATGGTAAATCTCCTTTATATATAGGCCATGATAATATGGCCAATACTGATAGATATGATATAGCTTTTCTAGCGTATCATAAAAAGAAGGGCGATACAAGAGCAAAAAAGAAAAATACAGATAAAAGAATAAAAAGCGAAAGAGGAAATTCTTGACAGGGAAAAAAGATTTTTATAGAATGAATTTATGTAGTTTAAAGCCAAAAAGGAAAGGGATGTATTTTGAAAATACAGCGTTTTCGGAGATGGAGATAAGACAATGGGAAAACAGAAATCTATTTTGAAAAATAAGTATTTTTTATATGCGACTGAATTTTTTGCCGGAATGTCTGTCATGGCAATTGAGTTGGGAGCCAGCCGTCTTTTGGCCCCGTATTTCAGTTCATCGCAGATTGTATGGACAGTTATTATTGGTGCTATTATGGTAGCCATGGCCCTGGGAAATATATGGGGCGGGAAAGCCGCTGATAAAAATCCTGATCCGGGACGATTGTACGGAAGAATTTTGTTTTCAGCCATATGGATTGCTGCCATTCCGTTTTTAGGGAAATATGTGATAGCCGGTATTTCTCTTGGCGTCGCAGCGGTTGTAAAGAGTAATTTTCTTGTTTGGGCCTCTCTGTTCAGCTGTCTGGTATTATTTGTATTCCCTCTTATGTTGTTGGGGACGGTTACTCCTTCTCTCGTAAAATATACAGTGGAGGATCTGGATAATAACGGAGCCATCGTCGGACGGTTGGGGGCACTTAATACGATTGGTTCGATAATCGGAACTTTTTTGCCCACATTTGTTACGATACCGGCGGTGGGAACAGCTGCTACTTTTTTGATTTTTTCCTGTGTACTTGCATTATTGGCGCTGATTTATTTTATTTCATCCAAAAAAAGAGCTGTTTTTTGTGTCGCAGCGGTTATCATTATTGCTGTCAGTGGATTTTTTTCTTCCAATTATAGTTTTGCATTTTGGGAAGATGATCTGATTTATGAAGATGAATCCATATACAATTATCTGCAGGTGAAAGAAGATGACAGAAGTATTGTTCTGTCTACCAATGTATTGTTTGGTGTCCAATCCATAAAAATGAAAGATCAGGATCTAACAGGAATGTATTATGATTATGCATTGGCAGCACCGTTTATGGCCCGGGCTGACTTGAAAAAAGATAGTAATATTCTGATTCTCGGATTGGGAACGGGAACCTATGCGACTCTTTGTGATACCTATCTGCCCGATGTTCAAGTGGAGGGTGTGGAGATTGATGAAAAAATAGCAGCACTGTCAAGACAATATTTTTCCCTTCCTGATTCGGTAACGGTACATGTGGATGATGGAAGGGCTTTTTTAACGCAGGCGGGACAGTATGATGTCATTATGGTGGATGCGTATCAGGATATCACCATTCCGTTTCAGATGTCTTCCGTGGAATTTTTTACGGCTGTGAAAGAACATTTGAAAGAAGACGGAGTGATGGTTGTCAATATGAATATGCGTTCGGCAAAAGAGGGGAGCATCAATGATTACCTGACAGATACCATAGCGTCTGTGTTCCCGGAAGTTTATACGGTGATCGATAGCGGAAATACCAATATGGAATTATTTGCATCGGATAATCCGGGGATGGTAGAAAATCTTTCTGAGGCGCGATCGGATATGGAGGATGAGAAACTGCAGAATCTGATGACCGATGTTCTTTCCGGTTTGGAAAAGGAAGAAGGAAACGGACGGATCTTGACCGATGATAAGGCGCCGGTAGAAGTTTTGGGAATGCGGGTGATTGATGAAATCATCGGATCGGAATTGGATTATTATAGGGAGATGTTTGCCGGAAAGAGTCTGGAAGAAATATTGGAACTGTTGGGATAGATCCGGGGATTGGTCTTTACAATAGAAAAGATAATGCTATAATGAAAAAAGATTCTCTGTAAATCATGGGAAAAGAATTTGGAAAGGATGTTGATTATGAAGCTGGAAGAACTGAGAAAAGATATGGTAGCAGCTATGAAGGCAAAGGATAAGGAAAGAAAGGATTCCATTTCTTCTTTGATTGCTGCGGTAAAAAAGGTAGCTATTGATGAAGGCTGTCGCGAAGATGTTCCGGAAGAATTGGTGGATCGTGTTATACTGAAGGAACTGAAATCAGTAAAAGAGCAGGTAGATACCTGTCCGGCAGATCGCAGTGATCTGTTGGAAGGATATCAGAAACGCTACAATGTAATTATGGAGTATGCGCCAAAGCAGATGTCTGAGGAAGAGGTTCGTGCGTTTATTACAGAAAAATTTGCGGAAGTGGTTGCTACAAAAAACAAGGGTCAGATCATGAAATGTGTTATGGCAGAGCTGAAGGGAAAGGCAGACGGAAAGGTAATCAATCAGGTCGTTGCACAGCTGTGTCAGTGATATAAAGCGAAACCATAAGATGGCATAAGCATTTGCTTATGCCATTTTTATAACCGGTCAATGATGGAGAAACAGGGAGGAAAGATGGAAGGAAAAACTAGAAAACATTGGGGAGATCAACAGGATGGAACGTACAGGAATCCTATTTTGAATGCAGATTACAGTGATCCCGATATTGTAAGAGAAGGGGATACCTATTATATGATCACATCCACATTTCAATTTTCGCCGGGGATGGCTATTTTGGAATCCAAAGATTTAATCAACTGGAAGACAATCAATTATGCCATGGACAATTTAGATGAATTGTGTGAGGATTTGAATTGGACAAAGATGAATAGTTATAATCAGGGGGTATATGCCGGTTCCCTTCGTCATCTGAAATGGAAAGAGAAGCGTCCGGACGGAACGTATGTGGATAAATGTAAATGGTATATGTACACTACCATCATAAATGGCGGTATTGTGGTGGCGACTGCAGATGATATATACGGGAAATGGACCTGTGATTATATGAAAGATAAAAACGGACTTCCGGTGAAGGCAAGACAGTGGGATGATAATTGTCCCTATTGGGAATTTAATGAGGATGGTACAAGAAAGGCTGCCTATATGATTTCCAGTAATCCCGGGTTTAATTGGTATCTTCATATGTTTCAGATGAGTCTGGATGGGATGCAGTTGTTGGATGGAGATGTCCGGTATATGCAGGTGCCATTTGATACGGTTCGCAGGCGAACAGGTGTTACTCCGAAAGAAATGCTTTTTGAGGGAGATACTCCAATGGGAAATACTCTCATGGGAGATCCGGATGGAGAAGTGTTGGATAAATATACCGGAGAGCCGATTCCCTCTGCCAATCGATGTGGTTTGGCCCACAGAGCCGTTATGAATGAGTATGGAGATATTAAAAGTACGACGAATGCATACCAGATTTTGGGAAGAGAGGGTGTCATCATCAGCGATATCAGCAGTGTGGAGGCGTCCAAAATAATTCGGTTTGATGAAAGTACGGCAATCGGAAAGACTACATTTACGGGAAGGCATGGCGAAAACCAGAAAGTATCGGATTATATTTACATATTCAGCAGTGAATATTGGGATGATACACGGATTCCGTTGCTGCGCAGGGCAAAGTGTATCTATGGGGATATTTTTGATGAGAATGGTGTATATGTGGGACCGGGAAGCCCGGAACAGATAGGAGTATATGAGACGCAAAGAATTTGCGTTAATACAACGGTTCCATATGATATGCGTGAACCTAACCAGGGCGGGTATATCGACGTTCCGGCAGAATTGGCAGAAGATCATAAGGAGCACTGGTATTGGATTACACAGCACGGAAATAATTTTGTGGCAGCGGAATGCCGTCCCACATCCCTTCTTCCTGTTACTTGGGTGGAGGGATGGCCGCTGGTGGGTGAGTTGGATGAAAACGGGGAATATCTATCCAAGGGAATAGCGGACAGCAGTGCCGACCCCTATGATGGAACCGGTTTGAATGGAAACACCAATGATTCCATCCATCATCCGCAGGCAAAATATAAACCCGGACGGATGGGAATGCATTATAAGAAGCCGCCAATCAAAGGAAAGCATCCGATTTTGAATTTTCAGGATAGTGACAATTTTGGATCGGGTCCATATGCCGGACAGCAGAATAGTATCAATGGCAAACTTTCTCCAAATTGGATGTGGAATTACGTGCCGAGAAATGCATTTTGGTCTTTGACCCAGCGCCCCGGATATTTCAGGATGTATGCTTTTTCTACGGTGGATGGAAGTCGAAATTTGTTTTGTGTGGGAAATATTTTGAGTCAGCGCTATATTGCCGCGTCCCATGTTTTGGCGGAAATCAAAATAGATATCCATCATATGAAACCCGGGCAGGAGGCAGGACTTATTCATTTTAACGGAGGAAAGAGTTACAGTTCCATTGGCATTATAATGGACGAAGAAGGAAAAAAATATTTGAGTTTTAACCAAAAAGATACGGAAATTTTGGTAAAAGAATCCGATGTGATTTTGCGTTCCATGGTAGATGATCAGGCTGTGAATGAATATTGGTACAGTGTGGATCAGGGAGAAACATTCCATAAATGCGGTGAGCCATATGAATTAAGCTGTGGCGGATACCGGGGAGATTGTATTGGAATCTATACCTATAATAACTATGAAAAGAGAGATTGTTCTTTTGTACCCGATGAGGAAACGAATTTTGGTTATATTGATGTGGAATATTTTCGATATGAATATGAACGGTAATAGAACCGGTATTGTGTAAACAGGGGGTTCATACTCGGCCTGTTAGTCGCATAGACTGTAAAAAACAGGTGTGTGGAGGATCCCTTGAAAGATTATATTGAAGAACGTGCCATAGAAATTGGAAAGTATATTGTTCATTATCATTCTACTGTGAGACAGACAGCAAAACAGTTTGGGGTGTCAAAATCTACGGTACATAAGGATGTGACACAGCGATTGGAGAAAATTAATCCGTCACTGGCAAAAGAAGCACGGGTAATCTTGGATATTAACAAGTCAGAACGCCATATTCGCGGAGGAATGGCAACAAAGGAAAAATATAAACATTTAATGGATGCAGCAGTCAAACATTGCTGATGAAAAAACGGGGATGGAGATAAATATCGTCATCCCCGTTTTTTGTATGGTTTGCGCTAGGAATCTCCATTGATGAAAAAAGATAGGGTTGTTACAATAAATAATAAATGAAAACGAAACGTTTCACAGAGATGCAAGGAGAGTAAAATATGAAGAGACCAAATGTAATTGTTTTTTTTACGGATCAGCAGCGATATGATACAACGGGAATTCATGGAAATCCCTGTAAATTGACCCCGAATTTTGACCAAATGGCAATGGAAGGAACCCATGTGAATCTGGCATTCACACCACAACCGGTATGTGGTCCCGCCAGAGGAGTACTTCAGACCGGAAAATATGCTACACATATTGGAAATTACAGAAATGGTATCTGCCTTTCCAAGGATCATAAAACCATGGCTCATTATTTTAATGAAGCGGGATACTATACCGGTTATATTGGAAAATGGCATTTGGGATCGACGCGCCATGCTGTCCCCAAAGAAGAACGGGGAGAATATCAGTATTGGCTGGGAGCCAATGCATTGGAAGCGACTTCTACTGCATACGATACCTTGGTTTATGATAATGATGACAAGCCTGTACATCTTCCCGGCTATCGTGTGGATGCATTGACCGATGCCGCCATTCGGTTTGTAGACCAAAATAAGGAAAAACCGTTCTTTTTGTTTTTATCGTTTTTGGAACCCCATTTTCAAAATTCAAATGACAGTTTTCCGGCACCGGATACGTATAAAAATGAACCGGCCGCTTATATTCCGCCGGATTTGGGAGCGCTGGGCGGTACAAGCTGGCAACATTTGGGAGGATATTATGGAATGGTGAGACGTTTGGACGAGGCACTGGGAAGAATTCGGGATGCATTGAAAAGTCTTCATCTGGATGAAAATACCATTGTTTTGTTTACGTCAGACCATGGCTGTCATTTTAAAACAAGAAATGAGGAATACAAACGATCCTGTCATGAAAGTTCCATTCGTATTCCTATGGCGTTGGATGGCGGACCGTTTACAGGAGGTGGACGTCTAAGAGAAATGGTGAGCCTTGTGGATCTTGCACCTACATTATTGGATGCTTGCGGTATTCCGATTCCAGGTGATATGCAGGGGCATTCCATTCTGCCGCTTCTAAAGGGACAGGGAGCAGATTTCCCTCAGGAAATTTTTGTACAGATCAGTGAAACACAGGTAGGAAGAGCCATTCGAACAAAACGCTGGAAATATTCGGTGGAAGCATTGGATAAACATCCGATTCAGGATTCCTGCTCAGATGTGTATACGGAAAGGTATCTTTATGATCTGGAACATGATCCATACGAATTAAACAACCTTATTCATTCGGAAGCGCACAGAGAAGTGTGCCGTATTCTGGCAGAAAAATTAAAGAAAAAAATGAAAGAGGCAGGAGAAGCAGTACCGATGATTGTGGAGGCAGAGAAAACAAAAATCGGTCAGCTTCGTGTGTTTGATGGTGAAGAAAATTTATGATATTCTTGGAAAACGAAAAGTAGGAAAGGAAGAACGATGGAGTGGCTGAATGAATTGAAGCATCCGACCATGCGGCAACGGATCAAACCATTTTGGTTTTGGAATGGTGAATTGACAGAAGAAGAAATTGACCGTCAGTTGAAAGAGATGAGAGAGCAGGGACTTGGAGGGGCATTTATTTGTGCCAGACAGGGACAAAAAGTTCCATATCTTTGCAGAAAATGGGATGAACGGATTCAATTTGCCTGTCAGCGCGCAAAAAAATATGGGTTAGAAGTATGGCTGTATGATGAATACCCATATCCCAGTGGAGTGGCCGGAGGAGAAGTCATGCTGGAACATCCGGAAGCGGTGCATACGATGCTGCATCATATTTCATTGGACTGGGTGGGGGAAAAGGAAAATGAGTATGTATTTGATTTTGAAAAAGTTCTGTATGCCAAAGCGATTCCAGTAAGCCGGGATGGGAATCTGGTATGGAATGCTTCTTTGGATTTGAAAGATGATATAGGAAATCGACAGGAAACCGAAATCTATCAGCGTTCCGGTTTGACGGCATATAATAATAAACGTTTTTTTACCTACGGACCCAAAAAGGTTTTGAATCGGACATTGCCGAAAGGAAAGTGGAAGATCGAAATTTATACTCAAAAATATGTGGATGATTTTAAATATTACGGAACATATTTTGATCCTTGTAATAAGGAAGCAGTGAAAACATTTCTGGAATGTACATATGAACGTTATAACAGAATATTGGGAGATCAGTTCGGGACAAGCATTTTTGGCATGTTTTCGGATGAAACAGGAATGCTGGGTAAACTTCCCTGGAGCGTAAAGCTGCCGGAATATTTCAGAAAAAGAAATGGATATGATATCTGCGAAGTCCTTCCGGCTCTTCATTACACGGATCAGAAGGAATGCTATAAAATCCGTTATGATTATTATCAATCCATTCATGAATTGCTTCGGGATAGTTATCATAAACAGATTTCCCAGTGGTGTGAAAAACATGGTATTCTGTATGCCACAGAAGTTCCTTCCATGCGGCGTTCTACGGAAATGTTCAGTCATGTGGTGGGCGGAGATACGTCACATGAAAAGGTTGGGCGTTCACTGGAATGGGTATTGGAACGGTATCTGGCCAATTACAGAAGTTGTGCACAGGGAATCAGTTCTGTGGCGCGGCAATTGGGAAGGTCGTATGCTATGGTGGAGAGTTTTCATAGCGTAGGATGGTCGATGACCATTCAGGATGCCAAGTGGATGTTTGATCTCATGGCAGCACAGGGAATTAATTTTTTTAATGTACATGCATTTTACTATACCATTGATTCCATAACGAAACATGATGCGCCGCCATCCCAGTTTTTCCAAAATCCATATTGGAAATATTATCATCTTTTGGGGGATTATGCAGGTCGCTTGAGTGCATGGGTATCCAACACCGAGCCGGAACATGAAGTTGCCATATTGGATCCGGTGGTATCTTTGTGGACAAGACTTGGTAATCCGATGCATGGATTTACTTATGTGGGAGAGAATGAAAAGGAAAAAAGGGAATTAGAGACACTTAGAAATGATTGGATCTATCTGGCAAAAGAATTGTTTTTATCCCATGTGGGATATGATTTTCTGGATGGGGAGATTATGCAGCGTGCAGTCGTAAAAGAGGGAAAAATGTATCTGGGAAAAGCGGTGTATTCGGTACTTGTGATTCCGCCCAGTACATCGATGGAAAAAGCTGTTACAGATAAAGTGGAAGAATTTGTAAAAAGTGGCGGTCATGTAATCGGAGCAGGAGTATTTCCTTATGAGTGTATTGATGATGATTGTCAGGTACAAATGCGCTATGCTGCTTTGTTTGGAATGGAGAACCGAAGGGTTTGTGAGGAGTACTGGAAAGAAAAAGAATGTGAAATCAATGGGATGATTGAAAACAAAACTTGTGCCTTTTTATCGACAAAGGGATCCTTAAAAGATACAGACGCGGCAGAATCGGTGATTACCTGGATTCGTAAAACAGTAAAAGATCCTGTCAGCATTGATAGTGGCAAAAATCGAGAAATATATTCTTCGGTGCGCAGGCAAAAAGATGGAAGTGTTACGGTATTCATTGGGAATCATGGAAGGGAAACCGCAAAGGTGACGGTATCCGGAGATAAGAAATGGAATATGGTAAGAAAAATCAATTTGGAACATGGTGAATTGGAGAAGTTATCTTTGGATCAATGGCATTTGGAAGAGGAGTCCAATACGGTTTCTCTTGTGCTGGATGGCTGTGAAAGCTGTCTGCTTTTATGGGAAGAAACGGAATCGGATGCAGAAAAACAGGTTAAATGGAAACAGGAAGAAAAAACTCCTGTAATAGTGCTGGATGTTTCAAAAGAAATGGCATTGACTTTGCAGGGACAGAATGTATACCGTATCGATTCTTTTGATATGTCTTTGGATCAAAAGGAATGGAAGGAAACGGAGGTGCAGATCTTTTCGGAAGCCTGTGATGCCGCTAAATTGCTGCGGGAAGAACATTTGTGCTTTACCGGTAGTTTTGGTATTCCAAAGCGTATTCAGATAAAGTATCCCATTGAAGCATACTACAGGACAGTTGTCCGGATCGAAGATGTGCCCAAAACCCTTTCTGTTCTTATGGATGACAGAACCATCAGCGGATCATTTATTATGCATGTAAATGGGCATAAAATATGCAAAGGTGATTTCACACCTATTTTTATCAATGATCAGAATAATAGGATATGTCCGATTGTTTCTTATATAAAAAAGGGAGAAAATCAAATTGATATTACGGTTACGGTACAGAAAGACTTTGATGGAATCCGTGATCCGCTCTATTTATTGGGAGATTTCGGAGTAGAAGATGGATGCATTGTGAGCACTCCAAAAGTTGGAAAATTAGGAGAAGGTTATATAAAAGGAGCTCCTTTTTACAGCGGAGAAATGCGGTTTACTACAGAGTTTTCTTATCAGGGAGATAAAACGGGAGAAATCGTCATAGAATTGGGCGGTATTTCGCATTTTTATGAATGTATGGAAATGAAAATAAATGGTCATGATCTGGGTGCCAGAGTATTTTCACCCTATCGCTTCCGGTGCAGAAAAGAGTGGCTGAAAAAACAGAATGCAGTGGAGTTATCTTATAGAAACACATTGATTCATATGTTGGAAGGAAGCTATTTTGATTATGAAACGCATCAGACAATGAAAATAACCCCATAAACGAGGAGTGGAGCCGATATAACTATCGGCTCCAATGTTATGAAAAAGGATGTTGATAACCAAAAATAATCAATTTTTTAGGGGGGGGGGTACCTGGCGGTCGCCCGCCAGGTATGAGTATGAAAAAGCTTTAATTCTCAAGTGATGGGGATCAACTTGAAAAGTACTTTATTCAAGTACATGTACAGTATATCCATAAAATGTGTCCAAAGTTTGTCCTAATTATGAAAACACCGTTAAAAAAAATTAATAAAAAATAAAGGAAATGTTTCATATTCTTCACAATCCCATAAATTTCCGGGATTTTATAAAAAGGGTCTTTTAAAATTCAGGGGAATTGTATATAATAGAAAAGTCAAGCTGGATTTTATGGATTTCCTGGAATGGAAGAAAACAAATGAAAATCCATTGCTTACATAAATATGGTTTTGAGCGCCATAAAGAACCACAGGATAGACAGAAAAACGGATATCCGTTGGTGTTGATTGATAGAAAGGAGATTGCAATGGGATTTGGAATATTCGGAGTATCTGCGGATATTGGAATTGACCTTGGTACAGCTAGTATATTGGTTTATATTAAGGGTAAGGGGGTTGTTTTAAAAGAACCTTCTGTTGTGGCCTTTGATCGTAATACAAATGAAATTAAAGCAATTGGTGAAGAAGCCCGTCTGATGATTGGAAGAACCCCGGGGAATATTGTGGCAGTCAGACCACTTCGTCAGGGTGTCATTTCGGATTATACTATTACAGAAAAAATGATCCGTTATTTTATTCAGAAAGCAGTGGGAAAGCGTACATTCCGTAAACCCAGAATATGTGTCTGTGTACCCAGCCAGATTACAGAAGTGGAAAGAAAAGCGGTGGAAGATGCCACATATAATGCAGGAGCCAGAGAAGTTTTCCTGATCGAGGAACCTGTAGCAGCAGCCATCGGAGCAGGAATTGATATTGCAAAACCATGTGGTAATATGGTGGTGGATATCGGCGGTGGTACTACAGATGTAGCTGTTATTTCTCTGGGTGGTACCGTTGTCAGTGAGTCACTGAAAATTGCCGGTGATGACTTTGATGAATCCATCGTTCGTTATATGCGTAAGAAACATAATCTTTTGATCGGAGAACGTACGGCAGAAGAAATTAAGATAAAAATAGGAACATGCTACAAACGTCCGGATGATATGACAATTGATGTGAGAGGACGTAACCTGGTGACGGGTCTTCCCCGAATTATTACATTGACTTCTGATGAAACACTGGAAGCATTGAGAGAACCGGCCAATCAGATTGTAGAGAGTGTGCACAATGTGCTGGAAAAGACTCCACCGGAATTGTCCGCGGATATTTCTGATCGGGGAATTGTGCTTACCGGAGGCGGTGCGCTGCTTCATGGATTGGAACAGCTGATTGAGGAGAAAACAGGAATTTCCACAATGACAGCAGAAGATCCTATGACATGTGTGGCAGTGGGAACCGGAAAATATATTGAATTTTTGAATAATCCAGTCGGTGAAGAATAAATAATAGAGGGAAAGCCGTCGGTCTTAGGCTGCATCAGCAGATCTGCCGACGGCTTTTTTCTGCAGGTAATTTGTATAGGAATGGTTTTAAATCGTTACAAAAGAGAAAGATTGGAGGTGAGCGGATAATGGAGATACAGGGATATGTGGAACATATCATATTCCGAAATGAGGATAACGGATACAGTGTATTGAATGTGGCGGAAGGTAATAAAGAATATTGTCTTGTGGGTACTTTTTTGACGATTTCGGAAGGGGAGTATATCTGTGCCCAGGGAGAAATGATAACCCATCCGATATATGGTGAGCAGATGCGTGTGGATTCCTATGCGTTCGTGGCTCCCTCGGATGCCCAATCGACGGAGCGCTATCTGGCTTCCGGAACCATCAAAGGTATCGGAGCAGCTATGGCTGCCAGAATCGTAAAAAAGTTTGGTGATGATACGTTTCGTATTATAGAAGAAGAACCGGAGCGCCTGGCTGAAGTGAAGGGGATCAGTGAGAGGAAAGCCATGGAAATCGCCGGTCAGGTATCACAGAAAAGAGATGCGAGACAGGCTATGATTTTTTTGCAGCAGTATGGAATAACGATCAATCTGGCAGCAAAAATCTATGCCAGATACGGACAGGAAGTCTATGGAATTTTGAAACAGAATCCATATAGGCTGGCAGATGATATCAGCGGAGTGGGATTTAAAATGGCAGATGAGATTGCCAGAAAAATAGGGATCCGTACAGATTCGGATTTTCGTATTAAAAGTGGATTATTTTATACTCTCTTGCAGGCGGTAACCCAGGGGCATACATATTTGCCGGAAACGGAATTGTATGAGAGAGCGGCGGCTTTGCTGAATGTGGAAGGAATCGATATTGAGAAGCATGTCATGGATTTGGTGATGGATCGGAAACTTATGGTGAAAGAAAGGGATCATCAGAAGATTATTTATGCATCCCAATATTACTATATGGAATTGAATACCGCTAAAATGCTTCTGGATTTAAATATTAAAGACTCTGTTTCCCAGGAAGAGATGGAAGATAAAATTCGAAAAATAGAAAAAAGAGAAAATATATTTCTGGATGAGATGCAGAGAAGGGCGGTAATGGAAGCTGTTAATAACGGGCTGACCATTATTACAGGTGGACCCGGCACTGGAAAGACCACAACAATTAATACCATCATTGAATATTTTGACGGAGAAGGATTGGATATTTTACTGGCAGCGCCAACGGGAAGAGCTGCCAAAAGAATGACAGAAGCCACAGGATATCAGGCACAGACCATTCACAGAATGCTGGAATTATCAGCGGCATTGGATGAAAACGGCCCGGGGAATAGTTTTGGACGAAATGAGGAGAATCCGCTGGAGGCAGATGTGGTTATTATTGATGAAATGTCCATGGTAGATATCCAACTGATGTACTCTCTGTTAAAAGCTGTGACAGTGGGGATGCGTTTGATTCTTGTGGGTGATGTCAATCAGCTTCCCAGTGTGGGACCGGGAAATGTGCTGAAAGATATGATTCATTCCCATTGTTTTAATGTGGTCATGCTGACAAAAATTTTCCGTCAGGCTTCGGAAAGTGACATTATTGTTAATGCCCATAAAATTAATCGGGGAGAGGTTGTGGAACCAAATGTGGGAAGCAGAGATTTTTTGTTTATTCAAAGAGATAATCCGGGAAATATAACCGGGGCAACAATTACCCTGGTAAAGGATAAATTGCCTTCCTATGTGCATTCCGACATCCATGAAATACAAGTTCTTACTCCCATGAGAAAAGGGATTCTTGGGGTGGAACAGCTGAATGCAGTTTTGCAGCAATATTTAAATCCTCCCGATCCTTCAAAAGCAGAAAAAGAGTATGGCGATGGAATATTCCGCGAAGGCGATAAAGTAATGCAGATTAAGAATAATTATCAGCTGGAATGGGAAGTTTCCGGTCGTTATCAGATACCGCTGGAACATGGCGTGGGTGTATTTAATGGGGATATGGGGGTGGTTTTGGAAATCAATCACTATACCGAACAAATGACCGTGGAATATGATGAGGGACGAAGAGTCATTTATAGTTTTAAACAATTGGATGAGTTGGAATTGGCATATGCAGTAACCATTCACAAATCACAGGGAAGCGAATACCCGGCAGTTGTAATTCCCCTTTTGTCAGGTCCGAGAATGCTTATGAACCGGAATTTGTTATATACAGCCGTAACCAGGGCAAAATCATGTGTATGTATTGTGGGAAGTGTGGAAACATTCCAATCCATGATTGCCAATGAGAGAGAACAGAAGCGATACAGCGGTCTGTGCGAGATGATAAAGGAAACAGAACGGTTAGGGAGAGAAGAGGAGAAGGGATTGCTTTAAACCCATGGAGAAGGGGAGTTTTATGTAAGTAGGGGGGGAGGGGTTGTATGAAAAGTGAAAAGAGTAAATGGATAAAAATGGCACAGGAATATTTATTTCCCAATCGATGTCCGGTATGTTTTGATATTGTGGTTCCCAGAGGAAACTATATTTGCGATGTCTGTCGGGATAAATTTCCTATTATTACCGGTGCTGTGTGCAAAAAGTGCGGAAAACCCTTGGACGAGGAAGAAAAGGAATTTTGCAGAGATTGTATTTGCCATAGGCGTTCTTTTGTTCAGGGAATTGCGATGATGCCGTATCAAGATGCTGTGGTTCATCGTATGATGCTGCGGGTTAAATATCAAAATGCCAGGCAGCTATTGGATTATCCGTGTCAGCTTATGGGGATACGGTACAAAAATATGGTGAAAAACTGGAATATAGAGGCTTTGATTCCTGTGCCTATTCACGAGTCGCGTCGACGGATGCGGGGATTTAATCAGGCGGAAGAAATTGCGCTTAGATTGGGAAATTTTTGGGAGATTCCTGTGGATACATCTCTGCTTTATAGAAAGAAAAAAACGGTACCACAAAAAGACCTGACTTCTGAACAGCGCTTCCGTAATTTAAAAGATGCGTTTGCAATAGAAGAAAAGGCAGAACATAAATATCGCTGTGTGATGTTGGTTGATGATATTTATACGACGGGAAGTACATTGGAATGCTGTTCCCGTACATTACTGGAAGGTGGAATGGAGCGGGTATATATGGCTGTGCTGGCATCCGGTTATGACCAGTAGTGTTACATATTGATTCATTGATGATTCATTTCTGAAAAGGAAAAACATTTCTGTAATTTCATTCACTAAAATTTTATAAATCTATTATTTCTTTATAATATCCCGATTTGATTTGTGATATAATGTATGTTAACGAAACATTCGACGGGCAGGAATTTCGGAAGCGAATAAAAGACCTGACAAAAAGAATGTGGAAGATACAATATCAAAGGTGAAATGGAGCGTGAAAGAATTGAAGCTGAAAACCAGACTGTGGATTTCATTCGGCTGTATTATTCTTTTGCCAATATTGTTAATTTGTGCATCGGCAAAACTTTTGATACAGTACCAGCTTAGTGTCATTGACCGTACGTATAATGTGGAAAGTTCGGTGGAAGATATTTTCCCAAATACGACAAAACTGTTTAATCGGCTGATGGCGCAGATGCAGGAAACGATTCGAAGAGATATTGAGCTGAATCCGGATAATTTTAAAGAGGATACGTATTTAAATCAATTGGGAGAAACTCTCCAGACCAAAGGATCTTATTTGATTGTCAGAAAAGGAGATGAGATTATTTTTGACAGCGGAGATCTGGAAAATATCTATCAGTATCTTCCGGAGGATGCAGAAGACAGTCAAGGGTATAGCAATGGTACGTATCTTGGTGGAGATCGATCCAAATTGGTAAAAGGGCAAAATATTGAATTTTCCGATGGAACAAAAGGCACTGTTTTTATCGTTATGGAGGTAGATACCTGGATACCGGAACTAAAGGTCATGATCGCAGAATTGGTTATTACGGTGGTGGCAGTGCTGGTAGTGACGGCCGGGGTATTTATTTATTGGATTTATCGGTCTATATTAAAACCGATGAATGTATTAAAGGATGCTGCGAAAAACATCAAAGAAGGAAATCTTGATTTTAAAATCGAAGCCAATGAAAAAGATGAATTGGGAACCGTATGTGTCAGCTTTGAGGAAATGCGTGTGCGATTAAAGGAATCGGCAGAGGAAAAGGTGGAATTTGATAAAGAAAGCAAAGAACTGATCAGCAATATTTCCCATGATTTGAAAACACCGATTACAGCAATCAAAGGATATGTGGAAGGAATTATTGATGGAGTGGCGGATACGCCGGAAAAAATGGATCGCTATATCCGGACCATTTACAATAAAGCCAATGACATGGATCGCTTGATTAATGAGCTGACATTTTATTCTAAAATTGATACCAACCGGATTCCATATACGTTTTCTAAGATTAACGTGAAGGATTATTTTACAGATTGTGTGGAAGAAGTGGAATTGGATCTGGAGTCCAGAAATATTGAGTTTGGCTTTTATAATTATTGTGACGAATCCATTGTGATCATCGCTGATGCGGAACAGCTGAAGCGTGTAATCAACAATATTATCGGCAATTCCATTAAGTACTTTGATAAACCCAAAGGTAAAATCAATATTCGGATTAAAGATGTAGGAGATTTTATTCAGGTGGAGATTGAAGATAATGGAAAAGGAATTGCCCAGAAAGATCTGCCCTATATCTTTGATCGGTTTTATCGAACAGATTCTTCGAGAAATTCCTCAAAAGGTGGAAGCGGAATCGGTCTAGCCATTGTCAAAAAGATTATAGAAGATCACGGCGGAAGAATATGGGCCACATCAAAAGAAGGAACAGGAACGATTATGTATTTTGTTCTGAGAAAATATCAGGAGGTTGTAAATGAGTAAAATATTAATTATAGAAGATGAAGAAAGCATTGCAGAGCTGGAGAAAGATTATTTGGAATTGAGCGGATTTGAAGTCCATATTGAAAATTCCGGAGATGCTGGTCTTCGGGAAGCACTGAACCAGGAGTATGATTTGTTTATTTTGGATTTGATGCTTCCGGGAGTGGATGGGTTTGAAATTTGCAGAAAGATCAGAGAGGTGAAAAATACCCCTATTTTAATGGTTTCGGCAAAACGGGATGACATTGATAAGATCCGTGGTCTGGGGCTGGGAGCAGATGATTATATTACAAAGCCATTTAGTCCCAGTGAACTGGTGGCTCGTGTCAAAGCACATTTGGCACGGTATGAGCGTCTGATAGGCAGTGCTATGCCGAAAAACGATATTATTGAAATTCGGGGTATAAAAATTGACAAGACGGCAAGAAGAGTCTGGATTAACGGAGAAGAAAAACAATTTACGACAAAAGAATTTGATTTATTGACCTTTTTGGCTGAACATCCCAATCATGTTTATACAAAGGAAGAGCTGTTCCGCGAAATATGGGATATGGAATCCATAGGTGAAATTGCTACCGTGACAGTGCATATAAAGAAAATCCGTGAAAAGATTGAATTTGATACTGCAAAGCCGCAGTACATAGAAACCATTTGGGGTGTGGGCTACCGCTTTAAGGTATGATGAAAAAGTTCTAAAAAAAGTTTTATATTTCTAACAGAAAGAGTATGGACGATCCTGACAGCATGTGCTAAAATGGAACACAACAGAAAAATTATCTATAATGAGGAGAGGAAATGGACAAACAATATATCCTGTTTGATTTAGATGGGACATTGACAGATCCCATGGAAGGGATCACCAGATCAGCACAGCATGCGTTAAAACATTTTGGAATTGATGTGCCGGATCATACATCACTGGATTTTTTTATCGGGCCTCCGCTTCGTGATACATTTAAGGAGCGGTATGGAATGAATGATGATGATGCAGATGAAGCAATTCGTATTTTTCGCGAATATTTTGAACCTAAGGGAATCTTTGAAAATGAAATTTATGAGGGGATTCCAAGCTTATTGGAACATTTAACGCAGGCAGGCAGGAGTCTTATTTTGGCCACTTCCAAACCGGTGGATTTTGCAGAACGGATTTTAGAATATTTTGACATAAAAGATTATTTTGATTTCGTGGCAGGAAGTACAATGGATGAGAGACGGGCAGATAAGGAAGATGTCATTGGCTATGCATTAGAGGAATGTCAGCTAATTGACCTATCGGAACTTGTTATGGTAGGGGATCGAAAGTATGACATTCAGGCGGCAAAGGCATTTGGTATTTACACCATAGGTGTGTTATACGGCTATGGCTCGAAAGAAGAGCTGAAAAAAGCAGGAGCCGATTGCCTGGTGAAATCAGTGGACGAGCTGGAAGAAGTTTTGCTTGAGGAAGAATAGGGAACCTGGACGTTTTTGTGTGTAGGGTGTATTTAGGCATCCAATACATAAAAATGTCCGGGTTCTTTTGCTGTTGAATGAAAAAAGAAAAGAAACCGACTGTGTCGGAAAAAAATATGAAATGAGGTGGAAGGCGATGGAAAAAGAAATCAAAAGGAAAGCGGGGTTTCATATCAGCCCGTATCTTCACAGTACATTTGGAGAAATTCTGGGTACACTGATTTACGATGGTACCTGGGTGGGAAAGGATTCTCCTATTCCAAATGTTAATGGTATACGGAAAGATGTGATTGATGGAATGAAAGAATGCGGTATTACAGCAATTCGATGGCCGGGGGGATGTGCGGCTGATCATTATCATTGGAAAGATGGAATAGGAAAAGAGAGAAAAAGAAGGCTTGCATGCTCCGGACAGCCCAACGATTTTGGTACAGATGAATTTATGGAATTATGTCGTCTGGTAGGAGCAGAACCTATTTTGGTTGCAAATGTCGCTACGGGAACGCCGGAAGAGTTTGCCGACTGGTATGAATACTGTAATGGGGATGCTGATACAAAATACGGTTCCCTGCGTGCGCAAAACGGCCATCCCAAGCCATACGGTGTCCGTTTCTGGGGGATCGGTAATACCGATGAAAATGTATGGCATATGGCGTTTAACGATCCGAAACAATATGGACAGAACTTTCTGCGTTTCAGAACGGCGATTATGCATGCTTTAAAGGATGTGCAGCTAATAGGGCTCGGTTTGAGTGAACGGCATGAAACCTATGGGTGGGTGGAAAATTTCTTAGAATATGTTACCCATGGAAAACGCTGGAAAGGACCGGATTATTTAAGTGTACATCATTATATAGGAGCGGCCAAGGGGCGTTACGAGGCGTGCGGAGATGCTGTGGAGTATTCGGATGAAGCATATTATTTTACACTGGATAGTATAAAAGCCTACCAGGCCGATATTGATTTGCATCGGATTTATATTGCACAGCATACGTCTGATCAATATCCTACAAAAATATGCTTTGATGAGTGGGGATTATGGCATTTGGATGCGACGGATGAGACGGGACTCAGGCAGAGACAGACGATGCGGGATGCGCTGTTTGCCGGATTGAGTCTGCATGTATTCTATCGAAACAGTGATATTGTGGAATTTGCCATGGAGACCCAGTACGCCAATGTATTACAGAGTCTTTTTGAAACCGATGGAGAGGTATTTGTAAAAACACCTACATTTTATGCTATGAAGTTGTTAAAAGAACACCTGGGAAATGATCTGTGTGATATATCCTTTGGTATAGAAGATCCTATGCTGGATATTTGTACATCCATCTCACCGGAGGGGAAGAAGGTAGTAATTTCCGTAATTAATAAAAGTCTGACAGAGGATAAGGTTATTGCAGTGCCTGAATGTCTATCTGGTTACGATATTATTTCCGCAGAAGAAATTGCGCCAGTGTGCGTCAGAATGGAAAATACGGCAGAACATCCGGAACAAATCCATATAGAAAACGTAAACAACCTGGAACCTGGATGGCTGAAAGCAAAGAAGCACAGTATGGTACGTTACTGCCTGGAAAAGGGAGAAAAAGAATAAGAGAAAGAAAAAAGATCTTGACGTCTTTTACAGCTTATGCTATAGTATAAAGGCGTTTGGAAGACGCCAGGTCTTTTTTTTATGCAAAAAAATGATCTGGAATGAAATTAAAATACAAGTGGAGGTGGAAGTTGTGCGCGTAAATATCACATTGGCATGTACGGAGTGTAAGCAGCGTAATTACACCATGACGAAGGAAAAGAAAAATCATCCTGATCGTATGGAAACAAAGAAGTACTGCAGATTCTGTAAGAGACACACATCACACAAGGAAACCAAATAAGTATTTTTCAGGCTAAGGAGTGAAAGTATGGGAAAATCTGAAAAGAAGAAGAACGGGAAAAGCGTTTTGACTTCCGTACAGGGCTTCTTCAAGGGTCTCAAGTCTGAATTTAAGAAGATTATCTGGCCAGATAAAGAATCACTTGGCAGACAGACAGTGGCAGTACTGGTAGTTTCAATTGTACTGTGTGTGGTCATCCGTTTGTTGGATATGATCATGCAATATGGAATTGGATTCTTAGAAACTATGATTCAGTAAGTGAGGTAATCATATGGCAGAAGCGCAGTGGTATGTTGTTCATACCTATTCGGGTTATGAAAACAAAGTCAAGATGGATATCGAAAAGACGATTGAAAACCGCAAGCTGCAGGATCAAATCCTGGAAGTATCCGTTCCGTTGCAGGATGCAATTGAAGTTAAGAACGGAGTTAAGAAACAGGTTCAGAGAAAACTGTTCCCTGGTTATGTCCTGCTGAAGATGATTATGAATGATGATACCTGGTATGTTGTGCGTAATACGCGTGGTGTGACAGGTTTCGTTGGGCCGGGATCAAAACCAGTACCTCTCAGTGAAAAAGAAATTGAGAATATGGGATTCCGTGTGGCAGAAGTGGAAGTTGATTTCGAAGTAGGAGATACTGTGATGGTAACTTCCGGTGCATGGGCAGATACTGTCGGCATCGTAAAGGAAATCAATACGCAGAAGCAGATCGTCACCATTATTGTTGACATGTTTGGCCGTGAGACATCGGTTGAATTGAACTTTACAGAAGTAAAGAAGATGTAACAAGGAAGTTTAACGTCAGAATTTTGATTCTGATCGTGGGAGGGAAAATCCCGCCAATACCACATTATTTTAGGAGGTGCCACAATGGCAAAGAAAGTTACAGGTTATATTAAATTACAGATTCCTGCTGGAAAGGCTACACCAGCTCCGCCAGTTGGTCCTGCACTTGGACAGCATGGTGTGAATATCGTACAGTTTACAAAGGAGTTTAATGCAAAGACAGCAGACAAGGGTGATTTAATCATTCCTGTTGTTATTACTGTATATGCAGACAGAAGCTTTAGCTTTATCTTAAAGACTCCGCCGGCAGCCGTATTATTAAAGAAGGCTTGCAATATCAAGTCCGGTTCTGCAGTTCCGAACAAGACAAAGGTAGCAACCATTTCCAAGGAAGAAGTTCAGAAGATTGCTGAATTAAAGATGCCAGATCTGAATGCTGCCAGCTTAGAAGCAGCAATCAGCATGATTTCCGGTACAGCCCGCAGTATGGGTATCCAGGTTGTTGACTAATTGAAACGTTGTTGAACAAAATAAGAAGGTTACCGCAATAAAAATAACCGTTATTAGATTACGTGGGAGGGAAGTTCCCGCAAATACCACTAGGAGGTTTATATAATGAAAAGAGGAAAAAAGTACGCAGAGGCCGCTAAATTAATCGACCGTGCTACACTTTATGACAGAGATGAAGCAATCGCTTTAGTAAAGAAAGCTTCTACTGCAAAATTTGATGAAACAGTTGAAGCTCATATCAGAACTGGCTGTGATGGACGTCATGCAGACCAGCAGATTCGTGGTGCAGTTGTTCTGCCACATGGAACAGGTAAGTCTGTACGTGTTCTTGTATTCGCAAAGGGTGATAAGGCTGATCAGGCTTTAGCAGCTGGTGCAGAATATGTTGGAGCAGAAGAATTGATCCCAAAGATTCAGAACGAAGGCTGGTTAGACTTTGATGTAGTTGTTGCTACACCGGATATGATGGGTGTTGTTGGTCGTTTGGGACGTGTTCTCGGACCTAAGGGCTTAATGCCAAACCCAAAAGCTGGTACTGTAACAATGGATGTAACAAAGGCTGTAAATGATATCAAAGCTGGTAAGATTGAGTACAGACTGGACAAGACAAATATTATCCACGTGCCAGTTGGTAAAGTTTCCTTTACAGAGGAACAGTTACAGGACAACTTCCAGACGCTTATTGATGCAATCCTGAAAGCAAAACCAGCTACATTAAAAGGACAGTATTTAAAGAGTGTTACTCTGACATCTACAATGGGTCCTGGAGTGAAGTTAAATGTTACAAAATTAGCTAACGCTTAATTGTAGCAGTATTGTTATAAAAAATAAAACAGATAAAATCTGATTTATGGATTGACAAAATAGATTGTGTGTGTTATAATACACATCGTTCTGCGGTTGAATACAAACGCAGACAGGCCGAAGACAGCAGGTGTCGTAAGACGTAAGGAGAAAACGCCTGCCCAGGTGATAAAGATTATCATTGAGATAAAACTTGGGGCCCTTCTGTCTTCGCAGAAGGGCTTTTCGGCGCACCTGTCGAGCGTCTTGGCGGGTGCATAGAAATCTAATAAGGAGGACATAATCAATGGCTAAAGTAGAAGTAAAGCAGCCGATCGTTGCAGAGATTTCCGAGCTGTTAGACGGAGCTCAGACTGCTGTTTTAGTAGACCATCGTGGATTGACTGTTGAACAGGATACTCAGCTTCGTAAGCAGTTGAGAGAAGCAGGCGTTCATTATAAGGTTTACAAAAACACTATGATCCGTTTTGCAATTAAGGGAACAGAATTTGAATCTCTGGGAGCACATTTGGAAGGACCTACAGCTCTGGCTACATGTAAGACAGATGCTACAGCTGCAGCAAGAATCCTGTTCGAATTTGCTAAGAAGAATCCGGCTCTTGAATTAAAAGCAGGTGTCGTAGAAGGTAACTACTACGATCAGAAGGGTATTGCAGTTATTGCTACAATCCCATCAAGAGAAGTTTTGCTTTCCAAGTTCCTTGGAAGCATTCAGTCTCCTATCACAAACTTTGCTCGTGTTATCAAGCAGATTGCAGAGAAGGAAGCGTAATTGCCGCTTAATGGCAGCCGTAATATGACGGCATAACTGTTATAGGATAACAGATAGAAAAACTATAATTAAGATTAAAATGGAGGAATAAAATAATGGCTAAGTTAACAGCAGCAGAAATGATCGAAGCTATCAAAGAGATGACTGTATTAGAGTTAAATGAACTGGTAAAGGCTTGCGAAGAAGAATTTGGTGTATCCGCAGCAGCAGGTGTTGTAGTTGCAGCAGCAGGTGGTGCAGCAGAAGCAGCTGAAGAAAAGACAGAATTTGATGTTGAGCTGACAGAAGTTGGTGCAAACAAGGTTAAGGTTATCAAGGTTGTTCGTGAAGCTACAGGTCTGGGCTTAAAGGAAGCTAAGGAACTGGTTGACGGAGCTCCAAAGGTAATCAAGGCTGGTGCTTCTAAGGAAGAAGCAGAAGATATCAAGAAGAAACTGGAAGCAGAAGGCGCAAAGGCTACTCTGAAATAATTTCAGTGACGAATATAAAAACCCGAAAGTTCAATATGACTTTCGGGTTTTTTGTATATTCAAAATGCAAAACAAAAAACAGCTCTCTATAATTTTGGTAATTATAGAGAGCTGCTTTATAACTAGTCGGGGCGACAAGATTTGAACTTGCGACCTCATGAACCCCATTCATGCGCGCTACCAAGCTGCGCCACGCCCCGGTCAAATACTTGTATAGTATAACAGGATTGGATGAAGTTGTAAAGAGGTTTTATAAAGAAATATGAAATTCTTAATGCATTGTTTTAGTGGAAATGATATAATGTTTTTGCAATAGCAAAGCAGTGATTTGATTCATGTGAGGTAAGGAAAAAAGAAAATGGCGAGACAGATAGTGGAAGTGATGACAGCGATATTACATTGGATTTTGGACAATCTTTATATTATCAATATTGTGTTTGCCATAGCGGTGGTTTTTTTTCAGAGAAAATCTCCAAAAGAAGTGTGGGCCTGGCTGCTTTTAATGTATTTTATCCCCATCGTAGGTTTTATCCTGTATATGGTAGTTAATCAGGATATGTATAAGCGGCATATGTTCCAGATCAAGGAGATTGAGGACAAGTTAAATGCTTCCATAAGAAAACTGGAAGAACGAATTCAAAAAGAAAAGCGAAAGCTGCTTCCGGATGAGCTGAAAGAATATGCGAATTTGGTACATTATAATATGGATACAACAGGAAGCGTCTATTCCGATGATAATACAGTGGAAATCTATACAGACGGCAATGCAAAATTTGACCGTTTAATTGAAGAAATCGATAAAGCGGAGAAATTTATTCATATTGAATATTATATTATCAAAAAAGATGAACTGTTTGCCCGGATCAGAGAACATTTGATTGAAAAGGTGAAACAGGGAGTGGAAGTTCGCATTTTATATGATAGTATGGGATGCAGGACGATGTGGAAAAAGGACTGGAAAGAACTGAACCGTTATGGGATCAAAACAGGAGATTTTTTCCCGGCAGCATTAAAATGGCTGCATGTCAGAATCAATTACCGCAATCATAGAAAAATTGTGGTTATTGATAATAAAGTCGGTTTTGTGGGCGGTTTCAATGTGGGGAGAGAGTATATTTCTTTGGATCCTAAATTTGGCTATTGGAGAGATACTCATCTCATACTGCATGGTAGCAGTGTTGCAGATTTGGAAATGCGGTTTGCCTTAGACTGGAATTATGCTACGAAAGAAAACTTATTTTTGAATGGAGAAAAATATTTCGCAAAGAATGAAAGTGTGAGTCAGGGTAATAAAGGAATGCAGATTATTACCAGCGGACCGGATTCCAAGTATCCTCAGATCCGTGATACGTATTTGAGTATGATGCATAAGGCGAGAAAACGCATTTATATTCAGACACCCTACTTTATTCCGGATGAGCCTATTTTGACGGCGTTGAAGTTTGCGGCCAGAGCAGGTATTGACGTGCGTCTGATGATTCCGTGTAAACCGGACCATCCGTTTGTTTACTGGGCGACGTACTCCTATATGGGAGAATTGCTGGAGGCTGGAGCGAAATGTTATACCTATGAAAATGGATTTATTCATGCCAAGGGAATCACTGTCGATGGAAAAGTAACCTGTTACGGAACCGCGAATATGGATATTCGAAGCTTTGCGTTGAATTTTGAAGTGAATGCAGTAATTTATGATATGGAAACAGCCAGAGACATGGAACAGATTTTTGAGAAGGATATGGAACATTGCAAAGAAGTTACCTGGAATGAATACAGTCATAGAAATCTTTGGGTTCGTATAAAAGAACAAGTCTCACGTTTGCTGTCGCCTATCATGTAAGAAATATCTTTGCATGTGGAAAATGGTTCTGAAAATAAAGGAGGCGTGACTATGCCTGGGTTTATGACACATTATATTCTGGGGATAAAGCTGTATCAGGAAATACCGGAAAATACATTGAAAGAAAGTATTCATAGTCATAAAAATTTGTTTCGGTTAGGACTGCAGGGACCAGATTTTTTATTTGTGCATCCGAGAGCGGCCATAGGAAAAAAGGGAAAACACATCGGTTCCAGAATTCATGAAGAACAGGTTAATGAATTCTTCCGGATGATGTTATACCAGGCGGAAGAAGAACAAAATTCTTTAAAAAAGGAAATGGCAATTGCATATATCAGTGGCTTTGTCTGCCATTATATTTTTGATTCTACCATGCATCCATATATTTATGATACAGCCGGTTTTGATCCTTATGAGCCCAATTCCAGTGCTGTGAGCGGTGCGCATGCCCATCTGGAAACATTATTGGATACCTGGTTGATTCAATATTATAAAGGAAGAAAAAGTTTTAAAGTGAGAAAAGCAGCCATTGTCGTTCAGCTGTCTCTAAAAGAAGCCAATTTTCTGATTCGCTTTCTTTCAGACAGCATTAACCGTACCTATTACCGTGGGGGTGAGGAAAAATATGGAACGACGGAAAAATTTGTAAAGAATGCTCTGATTTTGTATCGCATTACGTGTGATCTGTTTCACGATACGACGGGGAGAAAACGGAAAATATTGGAAGGTGTGGAGCGTTACACCTGGAAATATCCGCTGGTATCGTCACTGATCTATCCGGGAAGGGAACCGGATAAAGATGAAATAATGAACTTAAGTCACAGAGAGTGGTCTAATCCTTGGGACAGATCGGTGGTATCTACGGAATCACTGTTTGATCTGTATAAAAAATCGAATGATCTGGGAAGAAAAATTTTTGCAGCTTTTGAGGAATATTTGGAACCTTTTTATGAGGGGAAATGCTTGGATAAAGAGAGAGAAAAATTGCTGGAGACCATTGGGGACCGATCCTATCATTCCGGATTGAAGTGTGAACCACCCCAGGAATGACAGCATGGTAAGAGGTTTGGAATGGAAGAAAAAAAAAGAGAGAAAAAAGAAAACGAGATCTGGAATAAAGCCGGATCTCTTGGCTGCCATCTGGTAGTGGGATGGATGATGGCAAATGTTATTTTTGTGGTGATTTTTGCCGGAGACTGGATGAAACTGGAATATGTAAATCAGGTTCCCATGCTTCCGTTTTTGCTGTTGATGGCTGTGATATCGGTACTTTCCTGGTTTGCGGAGAGAAAAATTGGTGTGAAAAAATACGATGGAAAGGGAAAAGCATTGCTTGCTGTTTCCGTATATTTGATGGTGACCTCCGTTATGGGACTGGTCGGTATGTGAGAAAAAAGGAAATGACAGGAGAAATTGGAAAAAATGATATTACAGAAATTACAGTGGAAACACGTGAAAATAATAGTTGCCCTGATTACGGGATTATGGCTGGCCTTTGTGATAGGAGGAACCGTTTGCCGTTATCTGTTAAATTGGTCATCAACATTTGATTTCGGAATTTTTTCACAGATGTATTATTATATGAAAGAAACATTTCTTCCCATGACGACATGTGAGAGAGATGGGTTACTGTCCCATTTTGCTGTGCATATGTCTCCTGCCTATTATTTGTTTTTGCCGATATACTGGCTTTTTCCCAGTCAGATTACTCTGTTTGTTATCCAGGCGGGAGTGATTGCGGCGGGAGTAATTCCCTGTTATCTGATTGCCAAAGAGAAAGGGCTGCCTCCCTATGCGGTATTAGGCTTTTGCAGTATCTATTGTATGTATCCGGCATTGATCGGAGGAGCATTTTATGATTTTCATGAAAATGCCATGTTGCCTTTTTTTATCCTGTGGAGTTTGTATTTTATGCAGAGGAAAAAATTCGGGGCAATGTATGTGTTTTTGATTGCAACTGCGCTTGTGAAAGAGGACGCTCCGGTTTATGTGGCGTGTATTGGCCTTTTTTTGTTTTTTCATGAAAGAGAATATAAACATGGGCTGATTTCTTTTTTTGGAGCTCTTCTCTATTTTGTATGTGTTTTGAGCTGGATGAAAAATCATGGAAATGGAGTTATGATAGGAAGATATGATAATATAATGCCCAATGAAGAATTGGGACTGATCAGTATCTTTCAGGTAATATTGGTGAACCCTGTTTATCTTATTCTGGAAATGTTTAATATGGAAGAAAAAATTATTTTCTTTTTCCAGATGATACTTCCTCTTTTATTTTTGCCGTTTATGACAAAAAATATATGGCGTTTTATTTTGATGATACCATTTATACTTTGGAATATGATTCCCGATTACCAGTATCAGCATTCCATCTATTTTCAATATATTTTTGGATCGTCTGCCATGTTATTTTATCTGGCCATTTTGAATTATAAAGATCTTTCCGGCTGGTGTTTAAAACAAAAAATATGGAAAATCCGAAAGGCGGCTCCTTTCTTACTGATTTGCGCCATGGCAGTCACACTGATCTTCAATCTGGAGACCGTTTCGCAGAAAAGCAGCTATATCAGACGATATATAAACCAAAAAGAAGAAGTTCGTGTGGTAAATGCTGTTTTAGATGAAATTCCTCAGGAAGCATCGGTGCAGGCGTCTACGTTCTATGTACCGCGTCTTTCCATGCGGGATGTTATCTATCGGATTGACGGAGATGAGCTGGGGCAGTTTGAAACGGATTATGTGGTGATTGACTTGCGTGATGGGGTGGAAGAAGATCCTATTCATCAGATTGCGGTCTTTGAGAAAGCCGGATATCAGAAGATTGAGTACATAGAAGATAAAATTGCGGTATTAGAAAAAACATGAAATGATTGATTGGAAAATGTCAGGTTGCAGGGGAATTCTGTAATCTGGCATTTTATTTACGTGTAGCCAACAAGCTGTGCGCAGATGCCAGCATACGCATACGGCGACTGTCCGCGAACATTGCTTTTCAGGAAGATTATGAAGAATCATGGCAGGGAAAGGAATAGGATGTGAAAAAATGGAAAAAAATGATTGACAAATTGAATTTCCTGTGATACGATGATACATGCACTATTGTGGCAGAATGGGCGTTTTTGCGCGCATTTTTATCTGATAGACTGTAATAAATAGAAAAAACAGGGGTGAAACGTCAATGGAAAAAAGCAGAATCCGACCAGTGAAATCAGGCAAAAGCATGCGTATGAGCTTTGGCAGATCCAAAGAAGTTCTGCAGATGCCGAATCTGATTGAAATCCAGAAAGACTCCTATCAGTGGTTCCTTAAAGAAGGGTTAAAGGAAGTATTTGAAGATATTTCCCCAATCGCTGATTTCAGCGGACATCTAAGTTTGGAATTCGGTAATTTTAGGCTTTGCAAGGATGAGATAAAATATACAATCGAAGAATGCAAAGAGCGCGATGCGACTTATGCTGCGCCTCTTAAGGTTACTGTAAAACTTTATAACAAAGAAAAAGATGAAATCAAAGACCATGAGATTTTCATGGGTGATCTTCCTTTAATGACAGATACCGGTTCGTTTGTAATTAACGGTGCGGAGCGTGTTATTGTCAGCCAGTTAGTACGTTCCCCTGGTATTTATTATGGTATCGCTCATGATAAAGTGGGTAAACGTCTGTTCTCCAGTACGGTTATCCCAAATCGTGGAGCATGGCTGGAATATGAAACCGATTCCAACGATGTATTTTATGTGCGTGTAGACCGTACACGTAAAGTACCGGTTACCGTGCTAGTGCGTGCTTTGGGATGGGGAACCAATCAGGAAATTTTAGACTTGTTTGGAGAAGAACCGAAGATTGTAGCCAGCCTGCAGAAAGATACTTCTGATAATTATCAGGATGGTTTGTTGGAATTATATAAGAAGATTCGTCCGGGTGAACCATTGTCTGTAGACAGTGCTGCCAGCCTGTTAAACAGTATGTTCTTTGATCCGAGACGTTATGATTTGGCTAAAGTAGGCCGCTATAAATTTAATAAGAAACTGCATTTTAAGAGCCGCTTAAATGGTCATGTTCTGGCTGAAGATGTGGTAAATACCATGACAGGAGAGATCGTTGCTGAGGCAGGTACTGTTTTAAATCGTGAATCAGCGACAGCTATTCAGAATGCTGCAGTTCCTTATGTTATGATTCAGGCAGAAGACCGTGTAGTAAAGGTAATGTCCAATATGATGGTGGATGCTTCTGAGTATTTGGATTTTGATCCGGAAGAAGCAGGAATCACGGAACTTGTTTATTGGCCTGTTTTGAAAGACCTTTTGGCAGAGTATCAGGATGAAGAAGAACTGAAAAATGCAATTCATAAAAATTTGGGAGAATTAATTCCAAAACATATTACAAAGGAAGATATTATTGTTTCCATTAACTACTGTCTCCATCTGGAATATGGTATCGGAAATGATGATGATATCGACCATTTGGGCAACAGACGTATCCGTGCAGTGGGTGAATTGCTGCAGAATCAGTACCGTATCGGTCTGTCCAGAATGGAACGTGTGGTTCGTGAGCGTATGACAACACAGGATGTGGAGGGAATTACACCGCAGTCTCTGATTAATATAAAGCCGGTTACAGCGGCAGTGAAAGAATTCTTTGGAAGTTCTCAGTTGTCTCAGTTCATGGATCAGAATAACCCGTTGGCAGAATTGACTCATAAGAGACGTCTGTCCGCATTGGGACCTGGTGGTTTGTCCAGAGACCGTGCCGGATTTGAGGTGCGTGACGTTCACTATTCCCATTACGGAAGAATGTGTCCGATCGAGACACCAGAAGGTCCAAACATCGGTCTGATCAACTCTCTGGCTACTTATGCCAGAATTAATGAGTATGGATTTGTTGAAGCGCCATATCGTAAAGTGGACAAGACAGATCCGAAGAATCCGAGAGTTACCGATGAAGTGGTATATCTGACAGCAGATGAAGAAGATGATTTCGTAGTAGCACAGGCGAACGAAGCATTGGATGAAAACGGATATTTCGTACGTAATAATGTATCCGGTCGTTTCCGTGAAGAAACATCGGAATTTGAGAAAAAGCAGATTGACCTGATGGACGTATCTCCTAAGATGGTATTCTCTGTAGCGACATCCATGATTCCGTTTTTACAGAATGATGATGCGAACCGTGCTCTGATGGGATCCAACATGCAGCGTCAGGCCGTTCCGTTGATGCTTACAGAAGCACCTGCCATCGGTACCGGTATGGAAGAGAAAACAGCGGTAGACTCCGGTGTTTGTGTGGTGGCAAAACACAGTGGTGTTGTAGAACGTTCTGCTTCCAATGAGATCATCATTAAGTGTGATGATGGAACAAGAGATGTGTACCACCTGACAAAATTTGCAAGAAGCAATCAAAGTAACTGTTATAATCAGAAACCGATTGTATATAAAAATGACCGTGTTGTAGCCGGTGAAGTAATCGCAGATGGTCCATCTACCTGTCAGGGCGAATTGGCATTGGGTAAGAACCCTCTGATCGGATTTATGACATGGGAAGGATATAATTACGAGGATGCTGTATTATTAAGTGAACGTCTTGTACAGGAAGACGTATATACATCCATTCATATTGAAGAATATGAAGCGGAAGCCAGAGATACGAAACTGGGACCGGAAGAGATTACAAGAGATGTTCCAGGTGTCGGTGAAGATGCGCTGAAAGATCTGGATGAGCGTGGTATCATCCGTGTCGGTGCAGAAGTACGTGCCGGAGATATTCTGGTCGGAAAAGTTACTCCAAAGGGTGAAACCGAACTGACAGCAGAAGAACGTCTGCTGCGTGCAATCTTTGGTGAAAAAGCTCGTGAGGTTAGAGATACATCTCTGAAGGTACCTCATGGTGCATATGGTATCATTGTGGATGCGAAAGTGTTTACAAGAGCAAACAGTGATGAATTATCACCGGGTGTGAATGAGACCGTCCGTATTTATATTGCTCAGAAACGTAAGATTTCCGTTGGAGATAAGATGGCCGGACGTCATGGTAATAAGGGTGTTGTTTCCAGAGTATTACCTGTGGAAGATATGCCATTCCTTCCAAATGGTCGTCCTCTGGATATCGTACTGAATCCTCTTGGTGTGCCGTCCCGTATGAATATCGGACAGGTATTGGAAATTCACTTGAGTCTTGCTGCGAAAGCACTTGGCTTTAATATTGCAACACCGGTATTCGATGGTGCAGATGAAGAGGATATCATGAATACTCTGGAAGTTGCCAACGATTATGTAAATACAAGCTGGGAAGAATTCCATGAAAAATATAAAGATGTATTGAAGCCGGAAGTTATGGAATATCTGGGGGATCACTTGGAACACAGAGAACTGTGGAAAGGTGTACCTTTGCGGAGAGATGGAAAGGTTCGTCTGCGTGACGGCCGTACCGGAGAATATTTCGATAGTCCTGTAACAATCGGACACATGCATTATCTGAAGCTGCATCATCTGGTAGATGATAAGATTCATGCCCGTTCTACCGGTCCTTATTCTTTGGTAACGCAGCAGCCGTTAGGTGGTAAAGCACAGTTCGGTGGACAGAGATTCGGAGAAATGGAAGTTTGGGCTTTGGAAGCATACGGTGCATCCTATACTTTACAGGAAATTATGACTGTGAAGTCAGACGATGTTGTTGGCCGTGTTAAGACTTACGAAGCAATTATTAAGGGTGAGAATATTCCAGAACCAGGTATTCCGGAATCCTTTAAGGTATTGCTGAAAGAACTTCAGTCTCTTGGATTGGATGTAAGAGTATTAAGAGACGACAACACAGAAGTCGAATTGATGGAAAGTGTTGATTATGGCAATACTGATTTCCGTTCTATTATGGAGGGAGATGACCGCCATTATAATGAAGACGAATTTGGGGCATATGGATATACAAAACAGGAAGTATCCGATGGAGAATTTGTTAACGTAGAAGAAAGTAATGACGAGCAGGAAAACTCCATGGATTATGAAGATGATTTTGCCGAAGACATTGATGAATAAGATAGAAGGGAGAGCCATACATGTCTGAAACAAGTAATGAAACCTATCAGCCAATGAGTTTTGATGCCATAAAGATTGGCTTGGCTTCACCGGAAAAGATCAGAGAATGGTCCCGCGGCGTTGTGACAAAACCGGAAACCATTAACTATCGTACCTTGAAGCCAGAAAAAGACGGCTTGTTCTGCGAACGTATTTTTGGACCAAGTAAGGACTGGGAATGCCATTGCGGAAAATATAAGAAGATCCGTTATAAGGGCGTTATCTGTGATCGTTGTGGTGTGGAAGTTACAAAAGCAAGCGTACGTCGTGAACGTATGGGTCATATTGAACTGGCAGCTCCGGTATCTCATATTTGGTATTTTAAGGGGATTCCCAGCCGTATGGGCCTGATTTTGGATATCTCTCCAAGAACATTGGATAAAGTATTATATTTTGCATCCTATATTGTTTTGGATCCAGGCAAGACAAATTTACAGTATAAGCAGGTACTCTCAGAGAGAGAGTACCGGGATGCTGTAGATGAGTGGGGCAGTGGTACATTCCGTGTGGGAATGGGAGCAGAAGCGGTGAAAGAACTGCTCCATGATATTGACCTGGAAGCAGATTCTTTGGAACTGCGTACGGCATTAAAAGATGCATCCGGACAGAAACGTGCAAGAATTATTAAGAGACTGGAAGTGGTAGAAGCTTTCAGAGCTTCTGGCAATAAGCCGGAATGGATGATTATGGATGCAATTCCGGTAATTCCGCCGGATCTGCGTCCTATGGTTCAGTTGGATGGTGGTCGTTTTGCTACATCTGACCTGAATGATCTGTATAGAAGAATTATTAATAGAAATAACCGTCTGGCACGTCTTCTGGAGCTGGGAGCGCCGGATATCATTGTTCGAAATGAAAAGCGTATGCTTCAGGAAGCTGTCGATGCGTTAATTGATAACGGAAGAAGAGGAAGACCGGTAACCGGCCCAGGTAACCGTGCGCTGAAGTCTCTTTCTGATATGCTGAAAGGTAAGCAGGGACGTTTCCGTCAGAACCTGTTGGGAAAACGTGTTGACTATTCCGGACGTTCTGTTATTGTCGTAGGTCCTGAATTAAAGATTTACCAGTGTGGTTTGCCGAAAGAAATGGCAATTGAGCTGTTCAAGCCATTTGTAATGAAAGAACTGGTGGCTAAGGGAATTGCACATAATATAAAGAGTGCCAAAAAGATGGTAGAGCGTTTGCAGACAGAAGTATGGGATGTTCTGGAAGATGTAATCAAAGAACATCCGGTTATGTTAAACCGTGCTCCTACACTTCACCGTCTGGGAATTCAGGCGTTTGAGCCTATTCTGGTAGAGGGTAAGGCAATTAAGCTGCATCCATTGGTATGTACTGCATTTAACGCCGATTTCGACGGTGACCAGATGGCGGTTCATCTGCCATTGTCTGAGGAAGCACAGGCAGAGTGTCGTTTCCTGCTTCTTTCTCCAAACAACCTCTTGAAACCATCTGACGGTGGACCGGTAGCGGTTCCATCCCAGGATATGGTTCTCGGTATTTACTACTTAACACAGGAGAGACCGGGAGCTATTGGTGAAGGAAAGTTCTTTAAGAGTGTAAATGAAGCGATTTTGGCTTATGAAAATAAAATTATTACCCTGCATTCCAAGATTACGGTACGTGTGACAAAGAAAATGCCGGATGGAAGCGTCTTAACCGGAAATGTACAGTCCACATTGGGACGTCTTATTTTCAACGAGATTCTTCCTCAGGATCTGGGATTTGTTGACAGAAGTATTCCTGGAAATGAATTGGTTCCGGAAGTTGACTTCCTTGTAAAGAAGGGAGAATTGAAGAAGATTCTGGAAAAGGTAATCAATAATCACGGTGCAACAAAGACAGCTGAGGTTTTGGATTCCATTAAAGCGATGGGATATAAGTACTCTACCCGTGCTGCCATGACCGTATCCGTATCGGATATGACCGTGCCGCCTGAAAAGCCAGAGATGATTAAGCAGGCGCAGGATACAGTAGACAGAATCGCAAAGAACTTCAAGCGTGGTCTGATCACAGACGAAGAACGCTATAAAGAAGTTATTGAAGTATGGAAAAATACAGATGATACCCTTCAGGATAAACTGATGAAGGGACTGGATAAGTATAACAACATCTTTATGATGGCAGATTCCGGTGCCCGTGGTTCCAATAAGCAGATTAAGCAGCTGGCAGGTATGCGTGGTTTGATGGCGGATACAACCGGTCATGCGATCGAACTTCCGATTAAGTCCAATTTCCGTGAAGGTCTGGACGTACTGGAATACTTTATTTCTGCCCATGGTGCCCGTAAAGGTTTGTCCGATACAGCACTTCGTACTGCCGACTCCGGTTATATGACCAGACGTCTGGTAGATGTATCACAGGATCTGATTATCCGTGAAGTGGATTGCTGTGAAGGTAAGAGTATTCCTTATATGGAAGTAAAAGCTTTCATGGACGGAAAAGAAGTAATCGAAGACTTAAAGTCCCGTCTCACAGGAAGATATATTGCCGAAACAATCGTCGATCCGGATACTGGAGAGGTGGTTATTAAAGAAAATCATATGGTGACGCCGAAACGTGCCGGTAAGATCATGGAAGTTCTGGAAAAACTGGGAAGAGATTCCGTGAAAATACGTACGATTTTGACTTGCCGTTGTCATATTGGTGTATGTGCTAAGTGTTACGGTTCCAACATGGCTACAGGACAGGCAGTGCAGGTAGGAGAAGCAGTTGGTATTATTGCTGCTCAGTCTATCGGTGAACCTGGTACACAGCTGACTATGAGAACATTCCATACCGGTGGTGTGGCTGGTGGAGATATTACACAGGGTCTTCCTCGTGTGGAAGAGCTTTTTGAAGCACGTAAGCCAAAGGGACTTGCAATTATCACAGAAATTCCTGGTATTGCTACCATTAAGGATACAAAGAAAAAACGTGAAATTATCATTACAGATCCGGCTACAGGAAATACGAAGACATATCTGATACCATATGGTTCCAGAATTAAGATTATGGATGGTGTGACTTTGGAAGCCGGTGATGAACTGACAGAAGGTAGCATCAACCCTCATGATCTGTTAAAGATCAAAGGTGTTCGTGCCGTTCAGGATTATATGATCCGTGAAGTACAGCGTGTATATCGTCTGCAGGGTGTAGAAATTAATGATAAGCACATTGAAGTCATTGTTCATCAGATGTTGAAGAAGATCCGTATTGAAGAAAGCGGAGACAGTGATGTCCTTCCGGGTGTTTCCATGGATGTACTGGATTTTGAAGAGATGAATGAAGCGTTGGTGGCTGAAGGAAAGAAACCGGCAGAAGGAAAGCAGATTATGCTTGGTATTACAAAGGCATCATTGGCAACAAATTCCTTCTTATCAGCAGCTTCCTTCCAGGAAACAACAAAAGTGTTAACGGAAGCAGCAATTAACGGTCGTATCGATCCATTGATTGGTCTGAAAGAAAACGTTATCATTGGTAAACCGATCCCGGCAGGAACCGGTATGAAGAGATATCGTTCTGTCCGTTTGGATACAGATAATGTGGTAGTGGAAAAAGATGAAGAACTCAGAGAAGAGGACTTCGCACACATCGTTTCCAGTACACAGCCGGAAGAAGAAAAAATTCCTATGATGGAAGAGGTTCCGGAAGATATGGATGAAGAGATCGATATTCTGGATGATGAAGAACAGACAGAAAATCCGGAAGAATAATTCATATTGATAGTTTAAACGGTTTCATAAAAGAAAATGAGATCGTATGAAAAAACTTGTGATCAAAGAGATGCGGAAATGAATGTTTTTGCATCTCTTTGTTTTGCAATAAAGTAAAAAAAGAGCTTGACAGAAAACAATAGAATGGATATAATGAATAAGCGTGTACAAAGTTATGCGTTATTTTCGTGTAATTACTGGACAACCGAACCAGGTGTACACAGTAACAAGAAAGAATATCTTAAATCGCAGGAGGTGAAAAGAATGCCTACATTTAATCAGTTAATCAGAAAGGGAAGACAGGTAGCTGTAAAGAAGTCTACTGCACCAGCATTACAGAAGGGGTACAATTCTTTGAGAAAGAAGGCAACAGATGTATCCGCACCACAGAAGAGAGGTGTCTGCACAGCAGTTAAGACAGCTACTCCTAAGAAGCCTAACTCTGCTCTTAGAAAGATCGCCAGAGTTCGTCTTTCCAACGGAATCGAAGTAACCAGCTATATCCCAGGCGAAGGCCACAATCTGCAGGAGCACAGCGTTGTTCTGATCAGAGGTGGACGTGTTAAGGATTTACCAGGTACCAGATATCATATCATCAGAGGTACACTGGATACAGCAGGTGTAGCAAACAGACGTCAGGCCCGTTCCAAATACGGCGCTAAGAGACCAAAGGACGCTAAGAAATAATTTTATCAAACCAGGTATTTGATTAGTGCCGGCATTCGAACAAGAACCTAATCCTGACGGTTGCAGGTTATTATAAAGGTTTTGAAACAAGAACCGCGCGCGAACACATATCTATGTGAGTACCGATGATTTAATTGGTAGAAAGCTGTAGACCGGGAAACCGGTAGCTGTAAACTTTTGATTAAGGAGGGAAGTAACGTGCCACGTAAAGGTCATACTCAGAAAAGAGATGTATTAGCAGATCCGTTATACAACAACAAAGTTGTAACGAAGTTAATCAACAATATCATGTTAGACGGTAAGAAGGGTGTTGCTCAGAAGATCGTTTATGGTGCTTTCAGCAGAGTAGAAGAAAAGGCTGGAAAGCCAGCTTTGGAAGTATTCGAAGAAGCTATGAACAATATTATGCCAGTTCTGGAAGTAAAAGCTAAGAGAATTGGTGGAGCAACTTATCAGGTGCCGATCGAAGTAAAGCCAGAAAGAAGACAGGCTTTAGCACTTCGTTGGATCACATTGTATTCCCGCAAGAGAGGCGAGAAGACAATGGAAGAAAGATTAGCAAATGAAATCTTAGATGCTTCTAATTCTACAGGTGCATCTGTTAAGAAGAAAGAAGACATGCATAAGATGGCAGAGGCAAACAAGGCATTTGCTCATTATCGTTTCTAATTTTATATTTAGACGATAGTCAAATGACTTGACCAATCATAAGGAGGAAAAAATCTTGGCTGGAAGAGAATATCCATTAGAGAGAACCAGAAATATCGGTATTATGGCGCATATTGATGCTGGTAAGACTACGCTGACAGAACGTATCTTATATTATACCGGTGTTAACTACAAGATTGGTGATACTCATGAAGGAACTGCTACCATGGACTGGATGGAACAGGAGCAGGAAAGAGGTATCACAATTACTTCAGCTGCCACAACATGTCACTGGACATTACAGGAAAATTGTAAGCCAAAGGCTAGAGCTCTTGAGCATCGTATCAATATTATTGATACCCCAGGACACGTTGACTTTACAGTTGAAGTAGAACGTTCACTGCGTGTACTTGACGGTGCAGTTGGCGTATTCTGTGCTAAGGGTGGTGTTGAGCCGCAGTCAGAAAATGTTTGGCGTCAGGCTGACACATACAATGTCCCCAGAATGGCATTCATCAATAAGATGGATATCCTGGGTGCAAATTTCTACGGAGCTGTTGATCAGATCCGTGATCGTTTGGGTAAGAATGCAATTATTCTTCAGCTTCCAATCGGTAAGGAAGATGATTTCAAGGGAATTGTCGACCTGTTTGAAATGAAAGCATACATCTACAATGATGATAAGGGAGAAGATATTGCAATTGTTGATATCCCGGATGATATGAAAGATGATGCTGAATTGTATCATACAGAATTAGTAGAGAAGATCTGTGAACTGGATGACGATTTGATGATGGAATACCTGGAAGGGGAAGAACCATCTATTGAAAGTTTAAAGGCTGCTCTTCGTAAAGCTACATGTGAGTGTACAGCAGTTCCTGTATGCTGCGGTAGTGCATATAGAAATAAGGGTGTTCAGAAGCTTCTGGATGCTATTTTGGAATATATGCCAGCTCCAACTGACATTCCTGCTATCAAGGGTGTGGATGAAGATGGCAATGAAGTAGAGAGACATTCTTCTGATGAAGAGCCATTCTCTGCTTTGGTATTTAAGATTATGACTGACCCATTTGTTGGTAAATTAGCATTCTTCCGTGTATATTCCGGTACTATGAACTCCGGTTCCTATGTACTGAATGCAACAAAGAATAAGAAGGAACGTGTTGGACGTATTCTTCAGATGCATGCCAATAAGCGTCAGGAACTGGATAAGGTATATTCCGGTGATATCGCTGCTGCTGTAGGATTTAAGTTCTCTACAACAGGTGATACGATCTGTGATGAACAGCATCCGGTTATTCTGGAATCCATGGAATTCCCAGAACCAGTTATTGAGTTGGCAATCGAGCCAAAGACAAAGGCTGGTCAGGGTAAGATGGGTGAAGCTCTTGCAAAACTTGCAGAAGAAGACCCAACATTCCGTGCACACACCGATCAGGAAACTGGTCAGACAATCATTGCTGGTATGGGTGAGCTCCATCTGGAAATCATCGTTGACCGTCTGCTTCGTGAATTCAAGGTAGAGGCTAATGTTGGTGCACCTCAGGTTGCTTACAAAGAAGCAATTACTAAGGCTGTAGATGTAGACAGTAAGTATGCAAAACAGTCTGGTGGTCGTGGTCAGTACGGTCACTGTAAGGTTCACTTTGAGCCTATGGATGCAAATGCAGAAGAAACATTCAAGTTTGAATCAACAGTTGTCGGCGGTGCTATTCCGAAGGAATACATCCCAGCAGTTGGTGAAGGTATTGAAGAAGCTACTAAGTGTGGTATCCTTGGCGGATTCCCGGTTGTAGGTGTTCATGCGACTGTATTCGATGGTTCTTACCATGAAGTCGACTCTTCTGAAATGGCATTCCATATTGCCGGATCCATGGCATTCAAGGAAGCTATGGCTAAGGCTAATCCAGTTCTGCTGGAGCCAATCATGAAGGTAGAAGTAACTATGCCGGAAGAGTACATGGGCGATGTTATCGGTGACGTTAACTCTCGTCGTGGACGTATCGAAGGTATGGATGATCTGGGCGGCGGAAAGATCGTAAGAGCTTACGTTCCGTTGGCTGAAATGTTTGGTTATGCTACTGACCTGCGTTCCAAGACACAGGGTCGTGGTAACTATTCCATGTTCTTTGAAAGATATGAGCAGGTACCGAAGTCCGTACAGGAAAAGGTATTGGCTGATAAGAAGAAATAATCAGATAAAGTTTAGAAAATTAGACTTGCAAACTTCCATATTATGCAATATAATAGGAACAGTCTATGATACTAATAATGTGCTTATGCGCACTTATTTTAAAGGAGGATTCAAATAATGGCTAAAGCTAAATTTGAAAGAAGCAAACCACATTGTAACATTGGTACAATTGGACACGTTGACCATGGTAAAACAACTTTAACAGCAGCTATCACAAAGACTCTGCATGAGAGATTAGGTACAGGTGAAGCTGTTGCATTCGAAAACATCGATAAGGCTCCAGAAGAAAGAGAAAGAGGTATCACAATCTCTACAGCTCACGTTGAGTATGAAACAGAAAAGAGACACTATGCTCACGTTGACTGCCCAGGACATGCTGACTACGTTAAGAACATGATCACTGGTGCTGCTCAGATGGATGGCGCTATCCTTGTAGTTGCTGCTACAGATGGTGTTATGGCTCAGACAAGAGAGCATATCCTTCTGTCCCGTCAGGTAGGTGTACCTTACATCGTTGTATTCATGAACAAGTGTGATATGGTAGACGATGAAGAATTACTGGAACTGGTTGAAATGGAAATTCGTGAACTGTTAACAGAGTATGAATTCCCAGGCGATGACATCCCAGTTGTTCGTGGTTCCGCATTAAAGGCTCTGGAAGATCCAAGCAGCGAATGGGGAGATAAGATCCTTGAGTTAATGAACGCTGTTGACGAATATGTTCCAGATCCAGTTCGTGATACAGATAAGCCATTCCTGATGCCAGTCGAAGACGTATTCTCTATCACAGGTCGTGGTACAGTTGCTACAGGTAGAGTAGAACGTGGTACACTGCACTTAAATGATAGCGTTGAAATCGTTGGTATTAAGGAAGAAAACAGAACAGTTGTTGTAACTGGTATCGAAATGTTCCGTAAGCTTCTGGACGAAGCTCAGGCTGGTGATAACATCGGTGCTCTTCTTCGTGGTGTTCAGAGAAACGAAATCGAAAGAGGACAGTGTCTGACAAAGCCAGGTTCTGTAACTTGCCACAAGAAGTTTACAGCTCAGGTTTACGTTCTGACAAAGGATGAAGGTGGACGTCATACACCTTTCTTCAACAACTACAGACCTCAGTTCTACTTCAGAACAACTGACGTTACAGGTGTTTGTGAATTACCAGCTGGTACAGAAATGTGTATGCCAGGTGATAACGTAGAAATGACAATCGAACTGATCCATCCAGTAGCTATGGAACAGGGTCTGCGTTTCGCTATCCGTGAAGGTGGACGTACAGTAGGTTCTGGTAGAGTTGTATCTATCATTGAATAATTTAAAATGAATGTGCAGCAGATATGCTGTATAAAATATAACGTATCATAATGATACATGTGTTCAAGCGTAAGAGGGCCCGTGGGATGAAAATCCTGCGGGTTTTTCTGTTATTTTGAATCGTTACCGTATTGTGTTTTGGTATGAAATATCCAGACGAAAAACAAGAAAAAGGAGGATCTGCATGATTCAGAAAAAGCAAATGGGAAACAATGAATCGGGGATTTTTCGTATAATGGATCCAATGATCAAAGAAAATTCCAGAGAAGATAAAAGAAAAAGAATATTGTTAACTCCTGTTAAAGTGTTGTGGAAGACGGAATCATGTGAAGAAGCTGCTGTGGAAAACAGCGATGCGTTATTGGAAAATCGGGAACCACAAATTTCTTTACAGGCGGTCAACCCCTGCATTCTTCACAATCGGGGAAAGACAGCTTCTGTTTTATTGGATTTCGGCTGTGAAATTCACGGAGGCGCTATCATATATGCATGGCAGGAAACAAAAGGGGATGGTGTAAAAGTACGTGTGCGCTTTGGAGAGTCAGCGATGGAGGCTATGAGTGATATTGGGGAAGGGAAAACTGCTACCAATGATCATGCACTTCGGGATTTTACAACTACTATTCACAGTATGAGTATGACTCCTGTGGGAGAGACAGGATTTCGATTTTTGCGTATTGATCTTTTGGATCCCAATACAAGCCTGGTTTTAAAGGGGATAAAAGGCGTATTGATTTTTAAAGATATTCCCTATCGTGGAAGTTTTCGTTCCAGCGATGAGCTACTGAATAAGATTTGGAGCACAGGTGCTTATACGGTTCATTTAAATATGCAGAATTATATCTGGGATGGAATTAAAAGAGACCGTCTTATTTGGGCAGGTGATATGCACCCGGAAATTACGACCATTCAGACAGTATTTGGTTATGATGAAAGTGTACCTGACAGTTTGGATTTAGTAAGGGAAGAAACACCTCTGCCAGGTTGGATGAATGGCTTTCCCACTTATTCGATGTGGTGGATCATTGCGCAGCATGACTGGTTTATGCATACAGGAGATATGGAATATCTGAAGCGACAGCAGGAATACTTGACAGGATTGGCAAGACAGCTTTCAGAATTTATAGGGGAAGATGGAAAAGATATCACGCCAGAGGTTCGGTTTGTGGACTGGCCCAGTTCGAAGGATCCGGAAGTTGTGGATACAGGAATACAGGCAATTCACATTCTTGCCACAATAAAACTGAAACAATTATTCCATATCCTAGATGATTATGAAATGGAAGAATTGTGTAAAGCTGATTTGGACAGACTAAAAAAATGGAGAGGCAATTTTAAAAATTCGAAACAGGCAGCTGCATTAATGGTTCTGGCTGGAATGTCAGATCCGAAGAAAACGAATGAGGATATTCTCCGATGTGGAAATGCTGCCGGTATGTCTACATTTATGGGATATTATATTTTGTCAGCACGGGCCTTGGCAGGAGATATTCAAGGATGTCTGGATTGTGTAAGGGAATATTGGGGAGGCATGCTTTCTTTAGGGGCAACCACATTTTGGGAAGATTTTGATGTGCAATGGATGGAGAAAGCTGCTCCGATTGATGCTTTGCTTGGAGACGGTGAGGAACGCATTGATGTACATGGCTCTTACGGAAATTATTGCTATAAAGGATATCGGCATAGTCTTTGTCATGGATGGGCTTCTGCGGTAACCTCATGGCTGACAGAGTATATATTGGGAATTCAAGTAAAAGAAGCAGGATGCCGAAGACTGGATATTGAACCGCATCTGGGTGATTTGCAGTGGGTGGAAGGAACCTTCCCGACACCATATGGAGAGGTATTCATTTCCCACAGGAAAAAAGAAAATGGAATGACAGAAACGAGAGTGGAAGCGCCAAAGGAGGTGAAAATTGTCTTAGTTAAAGAAAATGGAGTATAAAAATAGGATGAAATCGTCAAACGTTTGCAGTTTATACTGGATTCATGAATAAAACTGTGTTATAATCGCCTCGATTTTGAACAACAGGGGGATCAAGAAAATGTTTCAGATGACAATGAAAAAGGCAGCTGTGATTCGGGAATATGGAATTTTGACAGTTGCGACATTACTTCTGGTAATAGGTGTATACGTATTTAAATTCCCAAATAATTTTTCTTTTGGCGGTGTTACCGGTATTGCGGTGGTTTTATCAAAAATAACAGCACTTTCTGCCAGTGCCTATACATTTATTATCAATATGGCCTTGCTGGCAGTTGGATTTATATTTTTGGGCACAAGTTTTGGAATAAAAACGGTGTATGTCAGTGTGTTAACTTCCGTTGGACTGTCAGCGATGGAAAAGTTTTTTCCAATGACGGGACCTTTGACAGATCAGCCTGTTTTGGAGTTGATTTTTGCCATTTTTCTTCCGGCTCTCAGTGCTGCCATTTTGTTTAATGTGGGAGCATCAGGCGGTGGAACGGATATTGTAGCTATGATCCTGAGAAAATATACACCAATTAATATTGGTACAGCTCTTTTTCTCGTGGATTTGGGCATTACAATTGCGGCCTGTTTTGTGTTTGATGTTACCACCGGTTTATTTTCTTTTACCGGTTTAATGGCCAAATCGTTGGTTATTGATAATGTGATTGAAAGTATAAATCGATGCAAATGTTTTAATGTAATATGTAATAATCCGGAACCGATATGTAATTTTATACGGGATGAATTGAAAAGAAGTGCTACTGTGTACCGTGCTGAAGGGGCATTTACCCATACACCGAGAACGGTTATTTTAACAGTGATGAAACGTGGACAGGCAGTACAGCTTCGAAATTATGTCCGTCAGGTGGAACCAACAGCATTTATGATGATTACAAACTCCAGTGAGATAATTGGGAAAGGATTTCGAGGATTCAACTGAACGATGAGAAACACGCTTTGCGAGTTTCCCATGTTCGCGGACAGTCGCCGTATGCCCTATGTAAGCATTCGCACACGGCTCGTTGTCTACGCGTAAATAAAAAATAAAAGGGCGGCAGAATGTGTAGCAATCATTCTGCCGCTTTTGTGAAAAAAAGAAATGTAATTTATTTTTCTGACTGCCAGCGTCCGGAAGAACCGCAAGGAAGGACGAGTCCATTGCTGCTGACGGGCAGTCCTATTTCATCTGCTTCTACCTGTCCGCCAAAACGGGAGACCACTTCTGTACCAAGAAGATAGGAAAGTACAGACGGAGCAAATCCTGTCGTATAGGAATTAATCAGAAAGAAAAGTGGATTTTTGGATAACAGTTGACTGCACAACTGTACGAGGGGATGAATGGCATCTTCTATTTTCCATATTTCACCTTTGGGACCGCGGCCATAGGAGGGAGGATCCATAATGATACCATCGTAATAATTGCCCCGACGTATTTCTCTTTCCACAAATTTTTGACAATCGTCGACAATCCAGCGAATAGGAGCATCTTTTAACCCGGAAGCAGTGGCATTTTCCCTTGCCCAGGTAACCATGCCTTTGGAGGCATCTACATGGGTGACAGCAGCACCGGATTTGGCGGCAGCCAATGTAGCTCCGCCTGTATAGGCAAATAAATTTAAAACCTTAATCGGACGGTTTGCTTTTCGGATCAGATTTCCAAACCATTCCCAATTGGCCGCCTGCTCCGGAAACAGTCCGGTATGTTTAAAACTGAATGGCTTCAGATGAAAGGTAAGTTCTTTGTAATGAATATCCCATTGTTCGGGAAGCTGGAAAAATTCCCATTCCCCGCCGCCCTTTTTGCTTCTGTGATAGTGGGCGTTGGGAGATTTCCATTGGGGAAGATTTTTTGGAGTTTTCCAGATAACCTGGGGATCCGGACGCACCAGAATATAATTTCCCCAACGTTCCAGCTTTTCGCCGTCGGATGTATCTATGACTTCATATTCGTTCCATTGGTCTGCTAACCACATAATGAACCTCCGTAACTCAATTTTCTTAAATGAATGATAAGATGCTAAATAAAATTTCTTATCTGTGCCTGTGACTATAGCAATTATACTGGGCAAAGGGGGAAAAAGCAATAGAAAAGACGGAAACGGGTGACAAAATCTGTCGGATATGTTATGCTAATAACGTTAGAAAATTCCGCTGTGACAGTTACGATAATTTCAATAGCAAAATCAGACAGCGATCATTAAGGTTTTATAGAGAGAGGCAAGAGGTTATGGCAATTGATAAACGTTTGATCATCAGAAATTTGTTGGAAACAAAAGAAATTTATACTGCTTTTGCAAGAGCAACCAATCTTCCGTATGTGGTATGTGATCCGGAATCATTTAACGATCAGGTTTATGTGTTTAAAAAAGAGGAAGATGTTAAAAGCTATGTAAAACAGCAGGCAGAATTGGGAAATGGTCTGATGGGTGTACGGACATTTAAGCAGCAATATCTGAATTTTTTCAGCAGTCTGGTTTCCCTGGGAGTGAATGCGATTGTATATTGTGATGAGGGGGAAATGGAATTGGAACTGGATGAGATTGTAAAACAGCCGGATTACAGTCAGATTCCAAAAGAACAGCGTCCGCTTATGAATCCTCAGCTTCAGCTGACGGCGATTTATTTCCTTCAGGAACTCAGAAGGCCGGGAAAGATTGAAGAAAAGAAAAATATCAGAGAATTGGATGAAGAGTTGTCCGCTAATTTGGCAAGAGCAGAATTCTTGTGCCCTGTGGAATTCGAGCCGCAGGAGGAAGGACAGGAAGAGGAAAAGAGAAAGTTTCGCTTTATGCTCTTAAAGAATAAAGAAGGGGCGACCTACCAGCCTCTTTGTACCGATGCACTGGAATTTAAAAAGTTTGGACAGGGGAATGCCAACATCCGTCCACTTAAAATTCCGTTTGCAAAATTGGAGAAAACGTTAATGAAGGAAGCTAAGGGATATGTATTAAATCCGCAGGGATTTAATTTACCTCTTATGAGAGAGCAGCTGCCTCTGATTCGCAGGCGTTTTGGAATCGAGGAAGCATAACAATGGACAATCTGATTTTTAGTCTGAATGCGACTGTTCCTGTTTTTTTCATGATGCTTCTTGGAATATTTTTTAGAAAAATCGGATGGATGGATCAGGATTTTGCCTCAAAGCTAAATCGATTTGTGTTTCAAATTGCTCTTCCCGTTGTATTGTTTCAGGATTTGGCAGGAGAAGATTTTTCCCAGGTCTGGAATTTCTCTTTTGTAGCATTCTGCTTTTGTGCGACTCTTATTAGTATTGTTGCAATTGCTTTGATTGCCAGACTGGTTGTGAAGAAAGAAATTTTGGGAGAATTTGTACAGGCTTCGTATCGAAGTAGTGCGGCACTTTTGGGAATTGCCTTTATTCAAAATATTTATGGGGATGCCGGAATGGCACCCCTTATGATTATTGGAACCGTTCCCCTGTACAATATTATGGCAGTGCTTATCTTATCAATTATGAATCCCACAAGGCAACAGATGGATCGGAACGCTTTGAAAAAAGCAGGAATCGGTATCCTTACCAATCCCATTTTGTGGGGAATCGCCATAGGATTACTTTGGTCTCTCTGCCGTCTCCCTCAGCCGGAAATCATGAAAAAAACAGTGGATTCGGTTGGAGCATTGGCTACTCCGCTGGGGTTGATGGCAATGGGGGCAGGATTTGAGGGACGAAAAGCATTGGCTATGGTAAAACCGACGTTAGCTGCCAGTTTTCTGAAGTTGATTGTATTAGTCGGTGTATTTCTACCTATTGCAATATCTATGGGATTTAGAAAGGAAGCATTGGTAGCCATTTTGATTATGCTCGGTTCTGCTACCACTGTGAGTAGCTATGTAATGGCGAAAAATATGGGACATGACGGAGTGTTGACCTCCAGTGTGATTATGGTGACGACTTGTCTGAGTGCATTTACCATCACTGGCTGGTTATTTTTGTTGCGCACATTGAATTTGATTTAAAATAGAAAAGGAAAATAGAAAATGGAAGTATATTTGGATAATTCTGCCACGACAAGAGTTCTTCCAGGTGTAAAAGACTTGATGGTAGAAGCAATGGAGGCAGAATACGGTAATCCATCTTCTCTTCACAAGAAGGGAGTGGAGGCCGAACGATATATAAAGGATGCAAAGGGACGAATTGCAAAAACTTTGAAAGTTCAGGATAAAGAAATTTATTTTACATCCGGAGGAACGGAGTCCAATAATCTTGCTTTGATCGGATGTGCTATGGCAAATAAAAGATCCGGCATGCATCTGATTACAACTTGTATCGAGCATGCCAGTGTTTTGAATCCCATGCATTATCTTGAAGAACAGGGATTTTCAGTTACATATCTTCCGGTGGATGGAAACGGCAGGGTGAAACTGGATGCATTGGAAGAAGCTATACGCGAGGATACGATTCTGGTTTCTGTGATGTATGTGAATAATGAAATCGGTGCGGTTGAGCCTATTGATGAAATCGCAGCTCTGATAAAGAAGAAAAAACCGGATATCCTATTTCATGTGGATGCCATTCAGGCATATGGAAAAATGGTGATCCGTCCGAAACGGCAGGGAATCGATCTTTTATCTGTCAGTGGTCACAAGATACATGGACCAAAGGGTGTCGGATTTTTATATGTGGATGATAAAGTAAAAATACGTCCCATTCTATTTGGAGGAGGACAGCAGAAAGGCATGCGTTCCGGAACAGAAAATGTGCCGGGCATTGCGGGGCTTGGATTGGCGGCTTGGGAAGCATATCGTGATCATGAGGATAAAATCAATCATTTATATCAGTTGAAAGAATCCTTTGTAGAGGGGATTGAACATCTGGAAGGTACTAAGATAAATGGACTGACCGGCAGGGAGTCAGCACCTCATGTGGTTAGTGTCAGCTTTGACGGTGTGCGCAGCGAAGTACTTTTGCATGCGTTGGAAGATAAAGGAATTTATGTTTCCGCAGGATCGGCATGTTCCTCCAATCATCCGGCGATTAGTTCCACATTGAAAAGCATCGGTGTCAGGAAAGAACTTTTGGATTCTACCATCCGTTTCAGTTTTGGTATGGAAAATACGATGGAAGAGATTGCATATACGATAGAAATGCTGCGGGAACTTTTGCCAATGTTACGTCGTTATCGTCGTGGATGAAAATAGGAAATGCTGTCGGGATAATGAAAGAAGAGAATGGAGAATATAATATGAGATTTCAATCATTTTTGATTAAATATGCTGAGATCGGCATCAAAGGGAAAAATCGTTATTTATTTGAAGATGCCCTTGTAAAGCAGATCCGCAGAGCGGTAAAGCAGGTGGAAGGAACCTTTGAAGTATCCAAAGCCATGGGACGTATTTATGTTAATGCAGTTTCCGAATATGATTATGATGAATTGATAGAGGCACTGCAGTGTGTGTTTGGTATTGTTCATATTTGTCCAGTGGTGCAGATTCCGGATAAAGGCTTTGATGACTTATCTGAAAATATTGTTCGGTATATGGATGAGATGTATCCGGATAAAAATCTGACATTTAAAGTGGAATGCCGTAGAAGCCGTAAAAACTATCCGCTTAATTCACAGGAAATGAACCGGGAATTGGGAGGCAGAATTTTGGATGCATTTACACAGATGCGTGTCGATGTCCATCATCCCCAGGTTATGTTAAAAGTAGAAGTTCGTGAGCAGTTTATTAATATTTATTCTTTAGAGATTCCGGGACCAGGTGGTATGCCCATTGGCACCAATGGAAAAGCGATGCTTCTTCTTTCCGGAGGTATTGACAGTCCGGTAGCCGGTTATATGATTGCCAAGAGAGGAGTTTTTCTGGATGCCACATATTTTCATGCGCCGCCATATACCAGTGAACGGGCGAAACAGAAAGTGGTGGATCTGGCAAAATTGGTGGCAAAATATTCAGGTCCCATTCGTCTGCATATTGTGAATTTTACAGATATTCAATTATATATTTATGATAAATGTCCCCATGATGAACTGACGATCATTATGCGCCGTTATATGATGCGCATTGCAGAAGAAATAGCGAAGGAAACTGGGGCATTGGGATTGGTCACAGGGGAAAGTATCGGACAGGTAGCATCTCAGACGATGCAGAGCCTTGCTGCTACCAATGAAGTATGCACTATGCCGGTGTTCCGTCCGGTAATTGGTTTTGATAAACAGGAAATTGTGGAAGTGGCAGAAAAAATTGGTACGTTCGAAACGTCCATTCAGCCATTTGAAGATTGCTGCACGATTTTTGTGGCAAAACATCCGGTGACAAAACCAAATGTAAATGTGATTCGGGCTTCGGAGAAAAAGTTAGAAGAAAAGATTGATGAGATGGTAAAGACAGCAATTGAGACAGCGGAAGTCGTACTCTGTGAAGCGTGATCGTATTATGCAGAAAAATAGGGTGCTGCAAAAACACGTAGGAGTGTCTTGCAGCACCCTATTTTGAAAACAAGAAATTCCAGAGGAATTATTTGATGATATATGGATCCAGAATGGATAAGATTTCATCAACATTGTTTTCAGCATGAATGTTTAAGTCAATCGGTTTTGACAAATCCAGAGAGAAAATTCCCATGATGGATTTTGCATCGATGACATATCTGCCGGATACCAGATCAAAATCGGTATCAAACTTTGTCAGATCATTTACAAAAGATTTTACTTTATCAATAGAGTTTAAAGAAATCTTTACGGTAGTCATAATGTACATCCTCCTACTATCATTATTGTTTGCTCGATTTCGTTTTCTAGCAAACTCTACCCTAATACTAACGATTATGGATTAAAAAGTCAATAGAAAAAGTAGATTAATTCTGGAATGTTGTCAGTATAGTATGTAACCAAAAAGGAGTGAAAAAATGGAAAGGAAGAAAAAAGCAGCGTTTCATACGCTGGGATGTAAAGTAAACACATATGAGACAGATGCTATGGAACAGATGATGCGCGATGGAGGGTATGACATTGTTCCGTTTGAAAAAGGAGCCGACGTATATATTATCAATACATGTTCAGTAACTAATATGGCAGATCACAAATCCAGGCAGATGCTTCGACGTGCCAGAAAAATGAATCCGGATGCTGTGGTTGTTGCCGTTGGATGTTATGTACAGGCCGATCCGCAGAAGGCGGTGGAAGATACCGGAGCAGATTTGGTGATCGGTAATAACCGAAAGAAAGATTTGCTGCAGATTCTTCATGATTTTATGGAGGGAAGAGGGCATAATGCGGTGATAAATATTGGGGATGAGCGGGAGTATGAAGAATTGGAATTAGGCACCATAATGGATCATACAAGAGCATATATTAAAGTGCAGGATGGATGTAATCAGTTTTGCAGTTACTGCATTATTCCGTATACAAGAGGAAGAATCCGGAGCAGAAAACCGGAGGACGTGGTACAGGAAATCAAACGTTTGGCAAAAGAAGGAATTAAAGAAGTCGTTTTGACAGGAATTCATTTAAGTTCTTATGGAAAAGATTGGGGAGAGGAAAACGGTCTTTTGCATTTGATAGAGAAGATTCACGACAATGACGGAATTGAAAGAATTCGTTTGGGTTCATTGGAACCTCGGATTATTACCGATGAGTTTACAGAACGATTGGGAAAGCTGGATAAAATCTGCCCGCATTTTCATCTTTCTTTGCAAAGCGGATGTGACACCGTACTTAAGAGAATGAATAGACATTACACGACCGGGGAATATTTAAAAGGATGTGAACGGCTGCGGACGGTATTTAAAAATCCGGCTATCACAACGGATGTGATTGTAGGATTCCCGGGAGAAACAGAAGAAGAATTCGAACAGACAAAAGAGTTTTTGAAAAAAGTCTGTTTTTACGAAATGCATATTTTTAAATATTCTCCCAGAAAAGGAACACGGGCTGCTGTAATGCCGGAACAGATACCGGAATCGGTAAAGACAGAGAGAAGCAACTGCCTGCTCCAGATGGAAAAAGAATTATCAGAAGAGTATAGGAAATCATTTATAGGAAAGGAAATGAAAATTCTTTTGGAAAGCATTCTTCATACAGAACAGGGAGATTATATGTTGGGGCATTCCCGCGAATACGTAAAAGCGGCATATCCCATCAAAAAAGGAGATACTGAGGAACAACATTGCAATCGTATGGTAAAAGCAAAAGCAGTGGGAATGTTAAAAGAAGGAATTGTTTTGTTGGAAAATGTAGAATAACCGATCAGTGGAACGTGAAACCATGTGGAAAAAAGCGGTAAAAAATAGCTTGCCGAATAGATCGTTATGTATTACAATAACTATATTAGGGATTAATCTCAGAATAAGGACGTGGGAATTATGGCAGATTCAAATACACAATTTATCAGAACACCGCAGAAACGGATTGGTGTTAGCGAAGTTCTGGCAGAGGTTTACGATGCATTAAAAGAGAAAGGATATAATCCTGTCAGTCAAATCGTGGGCTATATTATGTCAGGGGATCCGACTTATATTACCAGCTACAGAAATGCCAGAAGCCTGATTATGAAAGTGGAACGGGACGAAATACTGGAAGAGTTGATGAGAAATTATATTGATACAAAGCTGGAAGTATAAGAGAGGACCGATGGGCAGACAGGAATGCAGGTAGGATACATGCGCATATTGGGACTGGATTATGGTTCGAAAACAGTAGGGGTTGCAGTGAGCGATCCATTGAAAATCACAGCACAGACAGTGGAAACCATTGTTCGTAAAGAAGAAAACAAGCTGCGTAAAACATTGGCGCGGATTGAAGAATTGGCAAAAGAGTATGAAGTGGAATCCATTGTTTTGGGCTTACCGAAAAATATGAATAATTCATTGGGAGACCGGGCTGAAAAAACGATGGAGTTTCGTTCCATGGTAGAAAGGCGCACCGGTCTTCCTGTGGTGCTATGGGATGAACGGCTGACGACAGTAGCGGCAGAGCGCACATTAATTGAGAGTAAAGTGCGCAGAGAAAATCGGAAAGAATATATTGATCAAATTGCTGCATCTTTTATTTTGCAGGGCTATCTGGATGCACAGGGTATGAAGCAGCAAAAACAGATGGAATCGGATGAATGAATTGGAACATTGCATGCAATAAAAAGCATAAAAGATGTACGGAAATGAGGATAATAAAGATGGAAGAAAAGATCGTATTTCACACAGAGGACGGAGAAGTGGAATTTTTCGTTTTAGAAGAAACAAAAATCAGCGGAACGAATTATTTGCTTGTCACAGATTCTGAGGAAGAAGAGGCGGAATGTTATATCCTTCAGGAGGTTTCAGCAAAAGAAGAAACAGAGGCCGTTTATGAAATGGTGGAAGAGGAAGAAAAGCTGGAAGCATTGTCAAAAGTATTTGCACAGTTAATGGACGATGTGGAAATCATATAAAAGAAAGAATTTTTGCCGGACACAAGCAAAGAACGGGTAGCTGTTTTGTTTTTTGTGTGCCAAGAAAAAGAAGACGGTTTTCTTAATTAGGATACAGATCGGTTTATAGATCAGGAGAACGGACGGACAGCGTATTTTTATTCTGAGATTATAGGAAAAGTAATACATAAAGCAAAATCAGATACAGAACCCTGGCGGTTCTGCGTTTCTGGTGCAGGATTTTAACGGAGGTGTTATTTTTTGAAAACAACAATGGAAGAAGATATAACAAAAACAGTCAAAATCATTCCTCTCGGCGGTTTGGAGCAAATCGGAATGAATATGACAGCATTTGAATTTGGAGATCATATTATTGTAGTGGATTGCGGTTTATCGTTCCCCAGTGATGATATGTTGGGAATTGATTTGGTTATACCGGATGTTACGTATCTGAAACAGAATGCGGATAAGATAAAAGGTTTATTTATCACCCATGGACATGAAGATCATATTGGTGCGATTCCTTATATTCTGAGGGAGTTAAATATGCCGATTTATGCTACAAAACTGACCATGGCCATTATCGAAAGTAAATTAAAAGAACACAATATGCTGCGTACGGTTAAAAGAAAAGTAATTCGCTATGGGCAGTCTGTGAATTTGGGAACATTCCGGGTTGAGTTTATCCGCACCAACCATAGTATTGCGGATGCTGCTGCGCTGGCAATTTTTACCCCGGCAGGAATTATCATTCATACCGGTGATTTTAAAATCGATTATACGCCGGTATTTGGTGATAGCGCGGATCTGCAGCGTTTCGGTGAATTGGGAAAGAAAGGGGTTTTGGCATTGCTGTGTGACAGTACCAATGCAGTGCGGCCCGGATTTACAATGTCAGAGCGGTCGGTAGGAAAAACATTTGATAATATTTTTGCTGAGCACCGCCACCAAAGAATTATTATTGCTACATTTGCTTCCAATGTGGATCGTGTACAGCAGATTATTAACACGGCACATAAGTACGGAAGAAAAGTAGTTGTAGAAGGGCGTAGTATGGTGAATATCATTGGCATAGCCAGTGAATTGGGATACATTAAGATTCCGGATGGAACCTTGATTGATATTGAACAGCTTAGAAATTATCCGGATGAACAAACGGTATTGATTACAACAGGCAGCCAGGGAGAAGCTATGGCAGCACTTTCCCGTATGGCAGCATCGGTTCATAAGAAAGTTTCTATTAATCCGGGAGATCTGGTAATCTTTAGTTCCTCACCAATTCCAGGTAACGAAAAGGCAGTTTCCAAAGTGATCAATGAACTGATCATGAAGGGAGCCAATGTTATTTTCCAGGATACTCATGTATCCGGCCATGCATGTCAGGAAGAGATAAAACTCATTTATTCTTTGGTGCGTCCGAGATATGCTGTTCCGGTCCATGGTGAATATCGTCACCGCATGGCCCAGGCAGAAATTGCTGAAAGCTTGGGGATTCCAAAAGATCAGATTTTTATGCTGAGTTCCGGTGATGTATTGGAAGTGGGGCAGGATGGAGCTGCTGTCGTGGATCAGGTAACTCATGGAGGTATTCTGGTGGATGGTCTCGGAGTTGGCGATGTAGGAAATATTGTTCTTCGTGATCGACAGAATTTGTCCCAGGATGGTATTATTATTGTGGTATTGACATTGGAAAAGTACTCCAATCAACTGTTGGCAGGTCCGGATATTGTGTCCAGAGGATTTGTATATGTGAGAGAATCGGAAAATCTGATGGAAGAAGCGCATGATGTGGTCACTATGGCAGTAGATGAGTGCCTGGCAAAAGGAACTTGTGATTGGAGCCGGATTAAAAATGAAATCAGAGATAGTCTGGGTGACTATTTATGGAAGAAGATGAAGAGAAATCCAATGATTCTTCCGATTATTATGGAGGTAAGCCAGTAAAGGAATGACAGCGGAGATTTTTGTAACAGAAAAGGTTCTGGTATGAAAAACAGGATACCAGGCCGGATCTGTTGCAAAAATCTTTTCCTATTATGATTTGATTTTAAATCAAAGAAGAAGGTATCAACCGTTGGTCTTTTAAAATAAATTTGATGTAGAGAAGGACAGGAGTAAGACATGGCAGAAAAACAGAAAAAGGAGAGCAAAGATATAATGCATTTTCATAAGTCTGCATACCACATGATTTCAAAAGTATCAGGGATAGTGGTTATTGTTTTACTGGCGGTCCTCTTGTATCTTGCAGTTGTCAAGGGATATCAGCTGGGATATCAGGTTTTTTCCACCGAGGAATATGGAAACACGGTAGGGAAAACCATAACTTTCACCGTAAAGGAAGGGGAGTCAACGAAAGAGGTGGCAAATCGGTTGGAAAAAGAGGGATTGATTGAGGATGCTTTTGTTTTTCGGATACAGACTGTGATATTCCAGAAAGTGATTGTTCCCGGAACGTATGAGCTTGGAAACGGAATGTCTTCCAGAGAAATATTGGGCGTATTGAATCACACAGAATGAAAGGAAACGGTATGATAGTAAATGAGAGAATTACAGCGTATATCAATTCTTTGGAAATGCCGGGAAGTACTATATGCGAAGAGATAAAGAAAGAAGCCCTGGCGGATCGGGTACCTATCATCCGTAGTGAGACAGCCAGTCTGCTGAAATTTTTGATTTCATTGGTAAAGCCGATGAGGATCCTGGAAGTGGGAACTGCGGTCGGCTATTCTGCTATTATGATGAGTGAGGTAATGCCAAAGGGTGCAAAAATAACTACAATCGAAAAATTTGAACCAAGAATTCCTATAGCAAAAGAAAATTTTCGTCGTGCCGGAAAAGAAGATGTGATTACTCTTTTAGAGGGAGATGCCTTGGAATGGCTGAAGCGATTACATGGCCCTTATGATATGATATTTATGGATGCAGCAAAAGGACAGTATATTCATTTCTTTCCGGAAATCATGCGTTTGTTGGCAGACGGAGGTTTGCTGATTTCCGATAATATTTTGCAGGATGGAGATATTATGGAATCACGTTTTGCTGTCACGAGGAGAAATCGTACGATACACAGTCGTATGAGAGAATATTTGTATACATTAAAACACACAGATGGTCTTGTCACTTCCCTTATTCCCATTGGAGATGGGGTGGCGGTGAGTACAAAACAAAGTAAAATAATAGAAAAATAATGGGAGGAAAAAATGGAACGACATCCGGAATTATTAATTCCAGCCAGTAGTCTGGAGGTATTAAAGACAGCGGTTGTATTTGGAGCTGATGCAGTATATATTGGCGGAGAGGCATTTGGCCTTCGCGCAAAAGCAAAGAATTTTTCTTTGGAGGAAATGAAAGAGGGGGTTTCTTTTGCTCATAAGCATGGCGTAAAGGTATATGTGACGGCAAATATCTTAGCCCATAACAATGATTTGGAAGGGGTACGAAATTATTTTGAAGAGTTGAAAACGGTACAGCCGGATGCACTGATTATATCAGATCCGGGTATTTTTATGATTGCGAAAGAAGTGCTTCCGGATATGGAACTGCATGTCAGCACACAGGCGAATAATACCAATTATGGCACATATTTATTTTGGCATCAGATGGGGGCTAAAAGGGTGGTATCCGCCAGAGAACTTTCTTTAAAAGAAATTAAAGAAATTCGTGCCCATATTCCGGATGATTTGGAAATAGAGAGTTTTATTCATGGAGCTATGTGTATTTCCTATTCCGGTCGCTGTCTTTTAAGCAATTTCTTCACAGGAAGGGATGCCAATCAGGGAGCATGTACGCATCCTTGTCGGTGGAAATATAGTATTGTGGAAGAAACGAGACCGGGAGAGTATATGCCTGTTTATGAAAATGAAAGAGGAACGTACATTTTCAATTCGAAAGATTTGTGTATGATTGAACATATTCCGGATTTGATTGATGCCGGGATCGACAGTCTGAAAATTGAAGGGCGTATGAAAACTGCGTTATATGTGGCTACCGTTGCGAGAACATATCGAAAAGCATTGGATGATTTTAAAAAGGATCCGGAATTATATGCAAAAAATATGGAATGGTACAAGCAGGAAATTGGAAAATGCACGTACAGAGAATTTACAACAGGATTTTATTACGGAAAGCCGGATGAAACCGCTCAAATTTACGATAATAATACGTATATAAAGAATTATACGTATTTGGGAAGCGTTAGCGGGATGGATGAATCCGGACGTTACCGCATTGAGCAGCGAAATAAGTTTTCAGTCGGTGAGACTATAGAGATTATGAAACCGGATGGAAGAAATATTCAGGCGATTGTGAAAGAAATTGTGGATGAAGACGGAAAACCGATGGAAAGTGCTCCGCATCCCAAGCAGGTACTCTTTGTAGATTTGGGAACTGCGATGGAAGAGTATGATATTCTTAGAAGAAAAGAGTAAAAGTTTAAACAAAAATGGAGGTTATCGGATGGAATTAAAACGTATACCAGAATATCAGTTGGAAGAAAAGCGTATTCTGAAAGAGATGAATTCAAATGCATATTTACTTCGTCATAAAAAGAGCGGTGCACGTGTCTTTTTATTGGAAAATGATGACAATAATAAAGTATTTACCATTGCTTTTCGTACTCCGCCTAAGGATAGTACCGGGACACCGCATATCTTAGAGCACAGTGTTTTATGCGGATCCGATAAATATCCGTCCAAAGATCCGTTTGTGGAATTGGTAAAAGGATCGTTAAATACTTTTTTAAATGCAATGACCTATCCAGACAAAACGATGTATCCGGTGGCAAGCTGTAATGATAAAGATTTCCAGAATTTGATGTCGGTGTATATGGATGCTGTATTCCATCCGAATATTTACAAAAATGAAAAGCTCTTTCGTCAGGAAGGATGGCATTATGAGCTGGAAAGTGAAGATGCGGATCTGATTTACAATGGTGTAGTATACAATGAAATGAAAGGAGCCTTTTCTTCTCCGGAGGAAGTCATGGGAAGATATAATAAGCAGCTTTTATTTCCCCATACGCCATATGCGTTTGAGTCAGGCGGGGATCCGGAAGTCATTCCTGATTTAAGTTACGAAGAATTTCTGGCCTTTCATAAAAAGTATTACCATCCGTCCAATAGTTATATCTACTTATACGGTGATATGAATATGGAAGAAAAGCTGATCTGGATGGACAGGGAATATTTAAGTAAATATGAAGCAATGAAAATAGATTCTGAAATCCCTGTGGAACCGGCCTTTTCAGCTATGAAAGAAGAAACAATCTGTTATGGAATTACGGACAGTGAATCAGAAGAAGAAGGGGCATATCTTTCCTGGAGTAAAGTGGCAGGATCAGAGCTGGAACCCAGAAAATATCTGGCATTTCAAATATTGGAGTATGTGTTGTTAAATGCACCGGGTGCACCCGTAAAGAAAGCATTACTGGATGCCGGAATTGGAAAGGACGTTTTTGGGGGATATGACGGGGAACTTTTACAGCCTACCTTTACGATTGCTTCCAAAAGTGTAAAACCGGAACAAAAAAAAGAATTTGTTGCTGTGATTGAGAAGGTACTGAACGATCAGGCAGAACATGGATTGAATAAACGCTCTTTGCTGGCTGGGTTAAATAACTGTGAATTTCGCTGTCGTGAAGCGGACTATGGGCGTTTTCCGAAGGGATTGATGTACGGACTTCAGGCATTTGAAAGCTGGATATATGACGATAAGGCACCCATGATCCATCTGGCTTATGACGATACATTCGCTTTTTTAAGAGAAGCGGTAAACACAGGTTACTTTGAAACGTTGATCCGCGAAGATCTTCTTTCCAATCAGCATGGGGTTATTTTAACTGTACTGCCCAAAAAGGGATATCTGAAAGAAATAGAAGAAAAGACAGCAAAAAAACTGGCAGAATATAAAGCATCTTTGAGCAAAGAACAGATTGCTGATTTGATCAGGCAGACCAAAGAACTGAAAGCATTTCAGGAGGCTCCATCTACAGAAGAAGAGTTGGAGGCAATTCCAATGTTGGATGTGGCGGATATACAAAAAGAGGCACAACCTCTTGTAAATGAAGAACGGCATATCGGGGAAACTACAGTTTTATTCCACCCGGTATTTACCGGTGGAATCGGATATATGGAGGCAGTATTTTGTGCCGACAGCGTAGAAATGGACGATCTGCCCTATTTGGCTTTATTAAAATCCATACTGGGATTTGTGGACACAGAGAAACATTCTTATCAGGAATTGGCGGATGAAATAAATATTCATACCGGTGGGATTGGTTGTTCGTTGTCTCACTACACTCATATTCAGGATCCGGCACATCCATTTACCGTATTTTCCGTGCAGGGAAAAGCGTTGTATCAAAAATTGGGAGAAATGATTGGGCTGGTGGAAGAAATATTAAATGGATCGAAACTGGAAGATGACAAACGATTGGCAGAGATTGTCGGTCAGCTTCGTTCCAGAGCACAGACACGTTTGATATCCAGTGGACATTCGGCAGCAGTGAACCGATGCATTTCTTATTTTGAACCGGAAGCTTATTTGGGTGAACTGACAGGTGGAATCGGATACTATCATTTCCTGGAGGAATTGGATCATGATTTCCAAAATAGGAAAGATGAGATGAAACTCCGTTTGAAAAAAGTAATGAGCCAGGTATTTATCCGTGAGAATCTTCTGATTAGTTATACAGCAGATGAAAAGGGATTTGAGGAAATGGTTCCTTATTTGAAAGAGTTGTTGGAAAAGCTTCCTCATGGAACGAAAGTGAAGGCAGAACGTATCTACCCGAACGAGAGAAAAAATGAGGGATTTCAAACAGCGTCCCAGGTTCAGTATGTGGCCAGATGCGGAAATTTTGCCAAGGGAGGTTTCTCCTATACAGGAGCTATGAAAATTTTTCAGGTAATTATGAATTATGATTACTTATGGATTCAGCTTCGTGTAAAAGGTGGGGCATATGGATGCATGAGCGGATTGTCCAGAGATGGCGAGGGATATTTTGTCTCGTATCGGGATCCAAATTTGCGTCAAACCAATGAAGTATATGATAAAATTCCTCAATATCTGCGGGCTTTCACAGTAAGCGAACGGGATATGACAAAATATATTATCGGAACCATCAGTGATATGGATACACCGATGACTCCCAGCACAAAGGGAAGCCGGTCTCTGAATGCATGGCTGTCAGGTGTGACCTATGAAATGATTCAAAAAGAGAGGGACGAGATTCTAAATGCAGATCAGGAAACCATACGTGCTCTGGCTGGACCCGTGGAAGAAATTTTGAAGCAGAATTATTTATGTGTGGTTGGTAATGAAGGTAAGATTGCAGAGGATCCGGCATTGTTTGAAACGGTAGTACAGTTGTTTCATAATGCATGAGGATTATGCTAACCAATGAAAAATTGTAACCGTTACAGTCCTATGGCTGAACGGTTACGAAAAATTCAGCAGAAACGGAGAAAAAATATGGATAGGAATCAGACAAAATCAGGGTTTGTGACGCTGATCGGGCGACCGAATGTGGGAAAGTCCACCTTGATGAATCACTTGATCGGACAAAAAATTGCCATCACATCCAATAAACCGCAAACCACAAGGAATCGTATTCAAACAGTTTACACAGATGAGAGAGGACAGATTGTTTTCCTGGACACGCCGGGAATCCACAAGGCAAAAAATAAACTGGGAGAATATATGGTGCATGTGGCCAATCAGACACTGGGAGAAGTAGATGTCATTCTCTGGCTTGTGGAGCCGACGACATATATTGGAGCTGGGGAACAGGAAATTATAAGAAAACTGAAGATGACTAAAACACCGGTGATTTTAGTCATTAATAAAGTGGATACCGTGAAAAAGGAAGAGGTAGCTGCTGCTATTAAGGCTTATGAAAGCCAATGCCCTTTTGCTGCTGTCATACCGGTATCTGCACTCAGAAGTACCAATGTGGATGCAGTCCTGGATGAGATCTTCCGTTTTCTTCCATACGGACCCATGTATTATGATGAAGATACCGTAACGGATCAGCCTATGCGCCAGATTGTAGCAGAGATGATCCGGGAGAAAGCACTGCGCTGTTTAAGTGATGAAATTCCCCACGGAATTGCGGTTACCATTGAAAAAATGAAGGAACGTCCCAACGGTCTGGTGGATATTGAGGCATCCATTGTCTGCGAGAGAGATTCCCACAAAGGCATTATTATCGGAAAAAATGGAGTGATGCTGAAAAAAATCGGTAGTGCCGCTCGCTTTGAGATCGAAAGAATGATGGAACAGCAGATCAATTTGAAGTTATGGGTAAAGGTTAGAAAAGATTGGCGGGATAGTGATACATTTATAAAAAATTACGGATATTATGATGAGAAATAAGAGAAAACATAAAATACTCTGATTCTTTTTGGGAAATGCTTGCCGTTTGGGCAGAATGAGAGGAAGCATGAAAGATATAATAGAAGCAGCCGGCATGGTATTGTCTGCCATGCCGGTGGGCGAGTATGATAAAAGGGTGGTACTTTTAACCAAACAGCTGGGACGGATCACTGCTTTCGCAAGAGGAGCAAGAAGACAAAATAGTCCGCTGCTTGCCAGTACACGCCCTTTTACTTTTGGAACGTTTTCCTTATATGCCGGAAGAAATTCATATACGCTTCAAAATGCAGAAATTACCGAATATTTTGAAGGAATGGGAACGGATTTGGAAGCGGTTGCCTATGGGTGTTATTTTGCAGAGATAGCAGAATATTACACAAGGGAAGGTGTGGATGAAAGCCAGATGCTGAATCTTTTGTATGTGTCGCTGAAAGCATTATTGACAGCATCGATTCCCAATCCGTTGGTACGGCGTATTTATGAGCTGCGGGCCATGGTGATAAACGGAGAGTATCCGCAGGTTTTTCAATGCATGGAATGTGGAAAGAATCTTACATCCGGTAAATACCGAAAACAGCAGGGAGGCATGATTTGTCTGGAATGCAGAGGAAAAGATTATAACACCGTTTTGGTACATGATGCAGCTTTGTATGCGCTTCAGTATGTTGTGACAGTACCGCTTCAGAAATTGTATTGCTTTACTTTACGATCCGATGCGTTTCAGGAAATGGAACAGGTTGTGGAAGCAGGAGTAAATCGTTTTATAGATAAAAAATTTCATTCGCTGAAGGTTTTGGAGGCTTTACAAATTGATAAAAACCCTGTAAAATAATAAGAACTGTTGGAAACTCTCTTTTTTGTATGAATCAAAAAGAGAAATCAGTTTAATGGAGGAGAAAGATGTTGAAGAAACGTTTGATGACAGTTGTTTTGGCCTGTGTGACAGCTTTGGCTCTCACAGCTTGTGGTGACAAAGAATTCAGTCCTGTCAAAGGCGGTCTTTATGTAAACGACGACCATACAGTAAAAAGTTCTTATGTAGAAGATTTTTCCGGAGAAGGGCTGAATCTGGACGAATTAAAAAGCATGGCTCAGGCAGAAATTGCCGCTTATAATCAGGAAAAATCGGGTTTGAATTATTACTCTAAGGAACAATTGAAAGATGTGGAAGGAATGGAAGATACTGTACTTCCCATTTCGATTGAAAACATTGAAAAGAATGAAAAAAATGAAAATGAATTGATCGCAGTATTGGATTATGCGACTGCCGCAGATTATGTGACTTATAATCAGGATGATATCAGTTCTTATGGAGGAACCACCTTATCCGTAGGCACAGTTGCCGACTCTCCGGTTGCCATAGAGGGATCTTTTGTAACGATTAAAGGAAAAAATGTGGAACTATCGGAAATTATGGAAAATAGCGAGTATCATGTAGTATATTTGGATTTTGCCGCAACGGTAACTGTCAATGGAACGGTAAAATACATTTCAACCAATGTAAGCTGCCAGACAAAGAACACGGTGACTACGCCTGGCAATGAAGGGGCATTTATTATTTTCAAGTAAGGAAGGATATGGAAGTTATGGAAAAGACAATGGAAAAAATCGTAGCACTGGCTAAATCCAGAGGGTTTGTATATGCCGGTTCTGAAATTTACGGTGGCCTTGCCAATACCTGGGATTATGGAAATCTCGGTGTAGAGCTGAAAAACAATGTAAAAAAGGCATGGTGGAAGAAGTTTATTATGGAAAGCCCTTATAATGTGGGTGTAGATTGTGCAATTCTTATGAATCCTCAAACCTGGGTAGCTTCCGGACATCTGGGTGGATTTTCCGATCCTCTTATGGATTGTAGAAGCTGTCATGAACGCTTTCGTGCTGATCAGTTAATTGAAGATTATGCAAAAGAAAATGGCGTGGTTTTAGAAAAGTCTGTGGATGCCTGGACAACAGAAGAGATGAAGGCATTTATTGATGAAAAGGGAATTTGCTGTCCGACATGTGGAAAGAAGGATTTTACCGATATTCGCCAGTTTAACCTGATGTTTAAGACATTCCAGGGAGTTACGGAAGATGCGAAAAATACGATTTACTTAAGACCGGAAACAGCGCAGGGCATTTTTGTTAACTTTAAGAACGTGCAGCGTACTTCCAGAAAGAAAATTCCTTTTGGAATCGGACAAATCGGAAAGTCTTTTCGTAATGAGATTACACCAGGTAACTTTACATTCCGTACACGGGAATTTGAACAGATGGAATTGGAATTTTTCTGTGAACCGGGAACTGATTTGGAATGGTTTTCTTATTGGAGACAGTTCTGCATTGACTGGTTAAAGAGCCTGGGAATAAAAGAAGAAGAAATGCGTGCGAGAGATCATGCTCCGGAAGAACTTTGCTTCTATTCAAAGGGAACGACGGATATTGAATTTTTATTCCCATTTGGATGGGGAGAGCTGTGGGGAATTGCGGATCGTACTGACTACGATTTGACACAGCACCAAAATACATCCGGTCAGGATATGACATATTTTGACGATGAGAAGAAGGAAAAATATATTCCATATGTTATTGAGCCATCTTTGGGTGCCGATCGTGTAACTTTGGCATTTTTGTGTTCTGCTTATGATGAAGAGGAATTGGAAGGCGGAGACAAGAGAACGGTTCTTCATTTCCATCCGGCTATTGCACCGGTTAAAGTGGGCGTTTTGCCGTTATCTAAGAAACTCAATGAAGGTGCAGAAAAAGTCTTTGCTGATCTGTCCAAGTATTATAACTGTGAATTTGATGACAGAGGTAATATTGGAAAGCGTTACAGAAGACAGGATGAGATTGGTACACCATTCTGTGTGACATATGATTTTGATTCTGAAACAGATGGAGCAGTGACTGTCCGTGATCGTGATACTATGGAACAGGAACGTGTGAAAATTGAGGATTTGAAAGCATATCTTGACAAAAAAATGGAATTCTAATTAAAGTGTCATTAAGAGCGTCGTATAAAGCCAGCAGTATACAAATTATGAAGGCTGGCTTTGTGCGGCGTTTTTTATAATCGGATGAAAAAGAAAAGGGGAGTGAAAATGAAATGTATCAAATGTGGGAATGAGACACAAAATCCGGATGCTGTCTGTGATAGTTGCCGTAAAGCGGAAGAGGTGTTTCGCAGAAGAGTTCGCATGGAAAGTGAAGAACATGTGAAGCAGGTACGGATGGAAGAGGCGTATCATCAAACAATTACCTGGAAAGAAAAAATGGGATTAAATTCCAAACAGGGAAAACTTCTTGTAGCTGCTTTGACGATTTCAGCGATTGCTTTTATCATTAGTTTATTTCTTTCTTTTATTTTATCACTACTTTTAGGGCATTCTCTGAGTAACCTAATGGCAGTGAATTATGTAAATGGGGAAAATTATATCAATGGATTTGCAATGTTAAAAATGGCATATCTGAATAATCTCAAGTTGTCTGTTCAGTTTTCGTCTGTGGGTATCACCGGAGAAGCGACAGCCACAGGTAGTATCAGTATTTTGATTTTAGTATTAATTCCATTTTTGGCATTCAAACTAGCATGGATGATATTTTCAAAATGGATTTATAAGACACAAATCAGTGAAAGGGCAACGGTAGGGATTATTGTATGCATATTGATTGTGTATACTTTTGGCTTTGCCTTGACTTCGTTTATCCCTGTTTTGTGGCTGAAGGAGGAAAGTTCCGGATTGAAGCTGGATGCAAGAATGTATTTTACTTTGGCTAGTTCTATTATAGGTACGTTTTTTGTAGTTCTGGCTGCCAACATTTTAGCGGTACGGAAAAAAAACAGGATCAAAGAAGAGCGGAAGAATACGGCAGCATATATAGATTTGAAAGCATTTGTTCATATTGCGGCTGTGTATATTATCCTGTCGTTTGTGATAACGATTGTGGGAATCATATTATTTCTTTCCAGTCAGGCAAAAGACTGGACTTCATTTACCGGAGCGATTTGCTTGTTGCCGAATTTGACTGCTGTCAGTGCATCTGTGATTTCTGGCGGAGGGTATACGATTGCCATTCATGGTGAAAAGCTGAATGCAGTGTCCTCATATTTCCCGGGTGGAATTTTTGGTATGTTCCTTTCTATGATTCTGGTTCTGGGTCCGCTTCTGGTTACAATTGTTTTGCAGTATAAAAATCTGAAGGAACGGATGGGGAAAAACTATTATGTTCATGTAGGAATTATAACGGTTTTGTTAATATGCCTGCAGGGCGTGATCTGGAAACTTAGCTATGCAGGAATTGATGTAGCGATCCCCTCTCTTGTATATCATCTGATTCCTATTGATTTTCCAGTGGAAATTTATATGGGATCATCTTTTTGGTGTATGGCATTGGTTATGACAGTATTGTCAGCTTTTGGTGTTTTTTTGGAAAAAAAGATAAAAAAAAGAGAAGAAATGAAAATACTTTTTGACACTGTAGAAAAGTATGATAAGATAGTAATAACTGTGGTGTCGGTGGCTGTGTTTATTGTGATGTTGGTTATAGGACTATTTTTATAGGCAAGTACATAGCATTACCAAAGAGACATGTATGTGCTTGAAACCTCAGGAATAAAATGTGTAGGAGAAGTGATTATGGAGAAAAAGAGAAGTAATTTTTCCGGCAAGATTGGATTCGTGCTGGCAGCAGCCGGGTCCGCAGTAGGTTTGGGGAATATCTGGCGATTTCCCTATCTGACAGCAGAATATGGCGGCGGAATTTTTCTGCTGGTTTACCTGATTCTGGTGGTTACTTTCGGGTTTGCACTGATGATTGCTGAAATCGCTTTGGGACGTAAAACCGGAAAAAGTGCCATTGAGGCATTTTCCGATCTGAGTCCGAAGTGGGGATTTCTCGGAAAATTGACTGCTGCCGTACCGATTATCATATTTCCCTATTATTGCGTAATTGGCGGATGGGTTATCAAATATGTGATTGTATTTGTCAGTGGTCAGGTGCAGGCTGCTGCGGGGAGTGATTTTTTCAGCAGCTTTATAAGCGCAGAAATAGAACCGATTGTATGGCTTTCCTTATTCATCGGCGCTACCCTTGTGGTTGTAATCTTTGGTGTGGAAAAGGGAATTGAAAAGGCAAGTAAAGTCATGATGCCGATTTTGGTAATTTTATCGGTTGTGGTAGCGGCATTTGTTATTTTCCGTCCGGAAGCCAAGGAAGGGCTGAAATTTTATTTAATGCCTGATTTCAGTAAGTTTTCATCCAAAACTGTTTTGGGTGCAATGGGACAATTGTTCTATTCCATGTCATTGGCTATGGGGATTATGATTACATATGGTTCCTACATGAAAAAAGACGTCCATCTGGAAAAAAGTGTGAAGCAGATCGAGATCTTTGATTTTGGTATTGCTTTTTTGGCAGGTCTTATGATTATTCCGGCTATTTTTGCATTTGGCAGCAGTGAAGATCTTCAGGCAGGAGCAGGACTTATGTTTGTTGTACTGCCAAAAATCTTTGCCAATATGAGCATGGGAGGATTGCTTGGAGCGATTTTCTTTGTTCTGGTATTATTTGCTGCGCTCACAAGTGCTATCTCTCTTATGGAAACGATTGTATCCATTTTGATGGATAAGCTTCATTGGAATCGTACGTTATCCTGTATTGTTGTAGCTTTATGGGGAATTTTGATTGGAATTCCAGCTTCTTTGGGATATGGTGCATGGAGCGGTGTTCAGCCTCTCGGATTAAGCATTCTGGATTTCTTTGACTTTATCAGCAACAGTGTTCTTATGCCGATTGTAGCATTCCTGACATGTATATTTGTGGGACATGTGATAAAGCCAAAGGAAATTATAGAAGAGGTAGAGCTGAACGGAACATTTAAGAGAAAGAAAATTTTTGAGGTATTTATCAAATACATTGCACCGATTTTTATTATATTAATTTTATTATCCTCCATTGCAAATACCATGGGATGGATGAAAATCTGATCGATTGTTCACGGAACGGTTGAAAACGGGTGGCTTAAAGAATATTTAAGCCACCCATTTTATTTACGCGCAGAAAAGAGCCATGTGCAGATGCTTGCATACACATACGGCGACTATCTGCGAACGTGTGAAACTCGCAAAGCGTGTTTCTCATCCTTTGGTTAAATGGAAATATCTTTTAAAGAGTCTTCCCTAGACGTACAAATGTACTATAAAAATAGACATTTTGAAAATTAAAATGGAAATATTTCTTGTAGGATATGACAAAATCGAAGAAAAAGAAAAAAAAATATTGACTTTAACACGCTAAATTAATATAATACACATCAGGCGAGGACAAGAAGAGTTTTCGTACAGCAGCAGGATTCTACCTGTAGAATTAAGGAGGTAACATCAATGTCATATGTAGATGAGGTACTGGAACGCGTGATTGCAAAGAATCCAAGTGAAAAGGAGTTTCACCAGGCGGTGAAAGAAGTGTTGGAGTCTTTGCGTGTGGTAATTGAAAAGAATGAAGACAAGTATAGAAAAGATGCTTTATTGGAACGCATTTGTGAACCGGAGCGCGTGATTTCCTTCCGAGTTCCGTGGGTGGATGATAATGGACAGGTTCAGGTAAATCGTGGATTCCGTGTACAGTTCAATAGTGCAATCGGACCATACAAAGGCGGATTGCGTCTCCATCCTTCCGTAAATCAGGGTATTATCAAGTTCCTTGGATTTGAGCAGGTATTTAAAAATTCCTTGACAGGTCTTCCAATCGGCGGTGGAAAAGGTGGTTCAGACTTTGATCCGAAAGGTAAATCAGATCGTGAAGTAATGGCATTCTGTCAGAGTTTTATGACAGAACTCCACAAATATATTGGAGCTGATACAGATGTTCCGGCAGGAGATATCGGTGTAGGGGCAAGAGAAATCGGTTATTTATATGGACAGTACAAGAGATTGACCGGATTGTACGAAGGTGTTTTGACCGGAAAGGGTCTGACATATGGAGGTTCTTTGGCAAGAACAGAAGCAACCGGATATGGATTAATTTATATGGTTGTGGAAATGCTGAAAGCAGAAGGTAAGACGTTGGAAGGACAGACCGTGGTAATTTCCGGATCCGGAAACGTGGCAATCTATGCAACAGAAAAAGCACAGCAGTATGGTGCAAAGGTAGTTGCTCTGAGCGATTCCAATGGTTATATCTATGATAAAGATGGTATTGATCTGGCTCTTGTTAAGGAAATTAAAGAAGGCAGAAGAGGCAGAATTAAAGAATATATAGAAAAGAAACCATCAGCAGTTTATACAGAAGGAAAAGGTATCTGGACAATTCCATGTGATATTGCACTGCCATGTGCAACACAGAACGAACTGGATTTGGAAGATGCCAAGGCACTTAAGGCAAACGGCTGCTTCTTGGTAGCTGAAGGTGCAAATATGCCATCTACTCAGGCAGCAACTGACTTTTATCTGGAAAACGGCATGATCTTTATGCCAGGAAAAGCAGCAAATGCCGGTGGTGTAGCTACAAGTGCTCTGGAAATGAGCCAGAATAGCCAGAGACTTTCTTGGACATTTGAAGAGGTTGATGCAAAACTGCATGATATAATGGCAAATATCTTTAAGAAGGTAAGCGAGGCTGCTAAGAAGTATGACATGGAAGGAAATTATGTAGCTGGTGCAAATATTGCCGGATTTGAAAAAGTAGTGGAAGCAATGACCGCACAGGGTATTGTATAATTTTCGGATTTATAATTATTAAAACATAATAAGTTGAGAGTATCGCCGAATCATTGGATGGAATGATTTGACGATACTCTTTTTTACTTTATAGGAAAGTTCGATTTTTATTGAAACTATAAATGAAAAGAGCCCGCACAAAGTCGGGCACAAGAATAAGATGACACCGGTTAGAAGATGTAAAAACCTTCTACACCAGCCTCATCGGCAAATAAAT